>JADCCH010000319.1 GCA_020252865.1 Methylobacterium sp. | reverse complement strand
TTGACGGGCGAATGTGAATGATCGCCGATCGGGTCGGGGTTTTCCGCCGGCATGGTCACGAGTTCGCGCGCATCGGGCAGGAACTGCGCGGCGATGCCGGGCGCCCCCTGTCGGATGAGTTCGGAAACCGTCGGGGTGATCGCGACGGCATAGCGCGCAGCAACAGCCTCGAGTTCCGGCGTCGCGCCATCTTCCAGCAGAGCCGCTGCTTCCAGATCGTCGATGCTGCGCAGGGTTGTCATGCGCCTTCCCCGAGCGGAAATGGTGTGGAGATAACCTCGTGCACGCTCTCGACCCCTGCCGCGAGCATGGCCAGCCGATCGAAGCCGAGAGCCGCGCCAGAGGCCGGCGGCATATGCGCGAGGGCTGCGAGGAAATCCTCGTCGAGCGGGTAGCTTTCGCCATAAAGGCGCTGCTTCTCCGCCATGTCGGCCTCGAAACGGCGGCGCTGCTCGGCTGCATCCGTGAGCTCGCCGAAGGCATTGGCGAGCTCGATGCCGCAGACATAAAGCTCGAAGCGCTCGGCGAAGCGCGGATCATCCCGGCAAGCGCGGGCCAAAGCGGCCTCAGAAACAGGATAGCGATCGAGGATCGTTGCGCGGCCCTGCCCGAGAAGCGGCTCGATGCGCTCGGTGAGGATGCGCGAGAAGATGTCGCCCCATGTGTCGTCCGGGGCAATGCGCATGCCGATCCGCGTGGCCTCTGCCGCGAAGGCATCGCGATCCGTCAGGCATGCTTCCAGCGCGATGGCGGCATGGCGCAAGAACGCGTCCACCAGTGACAGCCGCTCGGGTTCGGCGGTGAGGTCGCAGGTCCGGCCGCGGAAATGCGCCGCGCGCCTTCCTCCAATCCCGCTCGCGAGACGCAGCAGGGCCGCGCAATCGGCCATCAGGGCAGTGTAATCCTCCCCCGCCCGATACCATTCGAGCATCGAGAATTCCGGCGCGTGCAGCCGCGAGGCCTCGCGAGCGCGAAAGACCGGCGCGAATTGGAAGATGCGCTCCTCGCCCGCCGCCAGCAGCTTCTTCATCGCGAATTCGGGCGAAGTGTGAAGATAACCGCGCGCGGTCTCGCCAGCGGCATCCACCCAATGCGCCTCGAAGGCGTGGAGATGCGTCTCGTTGCCGGGCGAGACCTGCACGAGCCCAGTCTCGACCTCCCAGAAGCCCTCGCCCTCGAAATGCGCGCGGATCGCGGCCTTCAGACGCGCGCGCAACCGCAAGGCCGGCCTGCGGCGCGCATGGGTTTCGCGGTGCCAGAAGGGCGTGGCGGGCATGGAAGCTCCGGATTCCTCCAGCGAAAGGGTTGGCGTTTCTCAAGGAAGCGGCTATGGAGCCGGACTTTCCGAAAAGCAATCGCGCTTCCATCAGCCGGAGATATCCGTGGTCAAGGTCATCGCTTCCTCCATCCGCAAGGGCAATGTCATCGAGGTGGATGACCGGCTCTATTCCGTGATCTCCGCGGAAAGCTTCTTTCCCGGCAAGGGCACGCCGACCACGCAGATCGATGGACGCCGCCTTTCGGATGGCGTGAAGTCCACCTTCCGCTACCGCACGACGGAGCAGGTGGAGAAGGCCTTCGTGGAGGAGAAGGATTACTCCTACCTCTACCCCGATGATAACGGCTACATCTTCATGGATCAGGAAAACTTCGAGCAGGTGACCGTGCCCGGCGACACGATCGGCGACGGCGTGCCTTATCTCCAGGAAGGCATGATCGTGAAGCTCGGCGTGTTCAACGGCGCCGCCGTGACGATCACCCTGCCGCAGCGCGTCATCCTCGAGATCACCGAGACCGAGCCGGTGACGAAGGGCCAGACGGCCTCCTCCTCCTACAAGCCGGCGATCCTTTCGAACGGCGTGCGCACGGCCATCCCGCCGCATGTCACCGCCGGCACGCGCGTGGTGATCAACACCGAGGATGGCTCCTACGTCGAACGCGCGAAGGATTAGTCCCTCGAGCCCGGCGATACCACTCCATGGCCAACCCCCTGCTGGTCGAAATCACGCGCGGCGGCATCGTGGAAAGCGGGCATTGCGGCGCGCTGGCGGTGGTGGATAGCGAGGGCCGGCCGGTCTTCTCGATGGGGAATATCGACCGTCCGATCTTCCCGCGCTCGGCCGTGAAGGGTTTCCAGGCCCTGCCGTTGATCGAAAGCGGCGCGGCGGACCGTCTTCATCTCACCGATGCCGAACTGGCGCTCGCCTGCGCGAGCCATTCCGGCGAGGAGGAGCACACGAAAACGGCAGCCGCCATGCTCGCCAAGGCGGGGCGGGATGAAACCTGCCTCGAATGCGGCGCGCATTGGCCGATGCTGAACCAGCGCGCCCGTGAAGCAAAAGGACCGAATGGCGATCAGGCGCTTCAAGCCCTCGTCGCCGCCGGCCTCAAACCCTCGGCGCTGCACAACAACTGCTCCGGCAAGCATGCGGGCTTCATCTGCGCGGCGCTGGAGATGGGCCACGACCCCAAGGGCTATATCCAGCCCGAGCACCCGACCATGCGCGAGATCACCCACGCGCTCGAAACCATGACCGGCTACGATCTTTCAGAGGCGACGCCGGGGGTGGATGGCTGCTCGATCCCGACCTATGCCATTCCGCTCAAGAACATCGCCGCGGGTTTTGCGAAATTCGCAAGCGGCGTCGGGCTGTCACGGAACCGCGCGAAGGCGGTCGAGCGCCTTCGCAAGGCGGTTGCCGCCTCTCCCTTCCATGTCGCGGGAACGGGCCGCTTCGATACGGTGGTGATGGAGGACTTGCGCGAGCGCGCCTTCATCAAGACCGGGGCCGAGGGCGTCTATTGCGGCGCGCTCCCCGAATTGGGCTATGGCATCGCGCTGAAGATTGACGATGGCGCGACCCGCGCCTCCGAGACCGTGATGGCAGCACTCCTCGCGCGCTTCCTCGAACTCGGCAAGGAAGCGAAGGTCGTCACCGAGCGGCTCGATCACCAGATGAAGAACTGGAACGGCCTGGAAGTTGGCCGCATGCGTCCGATCGCTGCTTTACGGGGCTAAACGGCTCGCCAAAACCAGCCGCCGCGCGATCGCCGCGCTGCCCGCGAGCAAGGGCCCGAAGGCGATACCGCGTGGATCGCTGCGATTCCTGACGCGCGGAACATGCACAAACACCACCGGCACCTTCGCTTTCGTGCCGCGAAGCGCGAAGCGATAGGCTGCGTTGCAGAGATAGGGCCCGGCATTCCGCGACAGGCGCACCGGGTTACCCGCCTCGCGCAGAATGTTCCGCAGGCGGAGCATCGGGGCGCGGCCCTTCAGGATCGCCGGGCCGGAATCGAGGCGCGCGAGCTTCGGCAGGCGCCCCGAGGCATCCCGCGCGGTGCGGCTTGCGCTGTTTCTTGCGACGATCTCCACCGTCACAGCCTTCCGCCTGGCTGCGACGCCGAACATCAGGATCGCGCGCGGCCGCTTCTCCAGCAGGCGCGCGAGGGCCGCTTCAGTCGGGCCATAGCTCACGGGCAGGATGGCGTGACGCACCTTCCAGCCCAACCACAGCCAGCCGGGCACGCGCGCCAGCGCCTCCACGAGGCGGGCGGACGGGTTGACCGGCACGCCCGGAAACGGGCCGAAGCCGGTGATGAGCAGGTCAGGTCGCATCGGCCCCCTGCGCGGCGACCGGCGGCTGTGAATAGCCAAGCTTCCGGTTCAAGCCGTCGAGCAGGCTTGCGGCGGCCTCGGCGATGTTCGTGCCGGGCGGGAAGATTGCCGTCGCGCCCGCTTCCATCAGGGCCGCGAAATCCTGCGGCGGGATCACGCCACCCACGACGATCATGATATCCGCCCCGCCCTCGGCCATCAGCGCCGCCTTCAGCGCGGGAACGAGCGTGAGATGGCCCGCCGCGAGGCTTGAAACACCCACGACATGCGCGTGGCCGGCCACGGCCTGTTTCGCGACCTCCTCGGGCGTGGCGAAAAGCGGGCCGATCTCCACTTCGAAACCGAGATCGCCGAAAGCCGAGGCCACCACCTTCTGGCCGCGATCATGTCCGTCCTGCCCGATCTTGGCGACGAGGATCTTCGGTTTGCGCCCCTCGTTCTCGGCGAAGGCCTGCACCATCCCGGAAGCGCGGGCGACCGTGGGGTTATCCTTGCCGACCGTGTCTCGATAGATGCCCGAGACGACGCGGATCTCGGCCTGATGGCGGTTCCAGGCCTTCTCCAGCGCAAGGCTGATCTCGCCTACGGAGGCGCGGGCGCGGGCGGCATCGACCGCCAGCGCAAGGAGATTGCCCTTGCTCGAACGGGCCGCATTCTCAAGCGCGGCGAGCGCCGCATTCACGGCGGAAGGGTCTCGCGAGGCGCGCAGTTGCCTCAGCTTCTCGATCTGCCGGACCCGCACGGCAGCGTTGTCGACCTGCAGGATGTCGAGCGGCCTTTCATCGAGCGGCCTCAACTGGTTCACGCCGATGATCGCCTGCTCGCCAGAATCGATGCGGGCCTGCGTGCGGGCCGCGGCTTCCTCGATGCGCAGCTTCGGAATGCCCGCCTCGATGGCCTTCGCCATGCCGCCGAGCTTTTCGACTTCCTGGATATGCGCCCAAGCCCGCCCCGCGAGATCACCCGTGAGCTTTTCGACCATGCGCGAGCCGCCCCAGGGGTCGATGAGGCGACAGGTGCCACTCTCCTGCTGGATGAGGATCTGCGTGTTGCGCGCGATGCGGGCGGAGAAGTCGCTGGGCAGCGCGAGGGCTTCATCCAGCGCGTTCGTATGCAGCGATTGCGTGCCGCCCTGCGTGGCGGCCAATGCCTCAACAAGCGTGCGCGGCACATTGTTGAATACGTCCTGCGCTGCAAGAGACCAGCCGGAGGTCTGGCAATGCGTGCGCAGCGCGAGCGATTTCTCGCTCTTCGGCTCGAAGCCCTTCACGATCTTCGCCCAGAGCAGGCGCGCGGCGCGCATCTTGGCGATTTCCATGAAGAAATTCATGCCGATCGCCCAGAAGAACGAGAGGCGCGGCGCGAAAGCGTCGATATCGAGGCCGGTGGCCGTGCCGGCGCGGAGATATTCGAGGCCATCGGCGAGGGTATAGGCGAGTTCGAGATCCTGCGTCGCGCCCGCCTCCTGCATGTGATAGCCGGAGATCGAGATCGAGTTGAATTTAGGCATGTTCTCCGCCGTGAAGGCGAAAATGTCAGAGATGATCCGCATCGACCCCTTGGGCGGGTAGATGTAGGTGTTCCGGACCATGAACTCCTTCAGGATGTCGTTCTGGATGGTGCCGGAGAGCTTCGCCGCCGGCACGCCCTGCTCCTCGCCCGCCACGATGAAGAGCGCGAGGATGGGCAGGACCGCGCCATTCATCGTCATCGACACGCTCATGCGGTCGAGCGGGATGCCATCGAACAGCGTGCGCATGTCGAGGATGGAATCGATCGCGACACCCGCCATGCCGACATCGCCGGCCACGCGGGGGTGGTCCGAATCGTAGCCGCGATGCGTCGCAAGATCGAAGGCGACCGAAAGGCCCTTCTGCCCTGCCGCCAGATTGCGGCGATAGAAGGCGTTGGAATCCTCCGCCGTGGAGAAACCCGCATATTGGCGGATGGTCCACGGGTTCGTCACATACATGGTGGGGTAGGGGCCACGCAGGAAAGGAGCGGCACCGGGCCATGTCGAGAGGAAATCGAGGCCGACGAGGGCCGCCTCATCCGTCAGCGGGGCGATGGCGATGCCTTCGGGCGTTTCCCAGGCGGAAGCCCGTCCCGCATGCTCGCGCGCGGCCTGTGACGGCGCACGGCTCGAAGGCTTGGGAAGGTTCGAGAAATCCGGGACCATGGGCATTCTCCCGCTCACGAATTCGGCTCGAGGCAAGAATTTTCGAGCCCGTTCAGCAGATGATCCAGGAAGGCGACCAGATCCATGCCGAAGGCGACATAACCGCTCACACCACTTTCCGCGAGCGGCTTTTCGAGATCGCCGGGCTTGCTGGCGATCAGCAGGGGGGCGGCCCCGGCCGCGTGAAGCGCCTGCGCGATTGGGACGGCTTCCGACTGA
>JADCCH010000318.1 GCA_020252865.1 Methylobacterium sp. | reverse complement strand
GGTGGATCTTTCCGACCATGGCCTCGAGGACTGGGTGACGCTGGCCATCTTCTGGGTGATGTGCGGGTCGGTGTTCCTGCAATTCTTCACGCGCTACGTGCTCAACAACTCCTTCGCCTGGACGGAGGAAATCGCGATCTACTGCCTCGTGGCGGTGGTTTTCCTCGGCTCCGTGGGCTGCGTGCGGCTGACACGGCACATCCATGTGGATTTTCTCTACCGGATGATCCCGCCCCCGGCAGGCCGGGTGATGGCGACGCTGGTGGACATCGCGCGGATCGCGGTCTTCGCCTATCTCGCGCTTCTCGTCTGGCGCTATTCCGCGCTGATCCATGACGAGCGCATGACCACGATTGATTTCCCCAAATCGCCGCTCTTTCACATCGTCTTCGCCAGTTTCGTGCTGATGGCGCTGCGCGGCGTGCAGGTTCTGATCGCCAATATCCGGCGCGGCTATTCCGTGCTCGAACGGCCCGGTGCCTTCGACGGCTCGCAGGAGGGCTGACCCATGCTGCTTCTGATGGGGGGGTTCATCCTGCTGATGATCCTCGGCATTCCCGTGGCCGTCTCGATGGTCATGGCCTCGCTCGCCTATATCGCGGTCTACGGCGTGGCACCCGACGTGATCGTGGCGCAACGCATGATCGCAGGCGTCGAAAGTTTCCCGCTGCTCGCCGTGCCGTTCTTCATCCTCGCCGGCAACCTCATGAACATCGCGGGCGTGACCGGGCGCATCTACAAGTTCGCGGTCGATCTCGTGGGATGGATGCGCGGTGGGCTCGCGCAGGTGAACATCATCGGCTCGGTGATCTTCTCGGGCATGTCGGGCACGGCGATTGCCGATGCGGCCGGCATCGGCACCATCGAGATCAAGGCGATGAAGGAACACGGCTATCCCGTCGAGGTAGCCGTGGGCGTCACCGCCGCATCGGCCACGCTCGGGCCGATCATCCCGCCTTCCCTGCCCTTCGTCATCTACGGGATGATGGCGAATGTCTCGATCGGCTCGCTTTTCCTCGCGGGCATCCTGCCGGGCGCGCTGATGACGCTGCTGATGATGGCGACGGTCGCCATCTTCGCCCGCATGCGGGGCTGGGGATCGGATGCCCCCTTCGCGCTCGCGAAAATCGGCGGAGCGATGATCGAGGTCGCGGTGGTCTTCATGTTCCCCGCCGCCGTGATCGGCCTCGAATATGCCGGAATGTCGCAGAACGGGGCGATTTTCAGCGCACTCGGCGTGGTGCTTCTGCTCGATTACATCTTCAAGTTCTCGGCCGTGATGGCGCTGATGACGCCGGTGATCCTGATCGGTGGCATGGTGCTGGGCTGGTTCACCCCCACGGAAGCTGCCGTGGCCGCGGTGATGTGGTCGCTCTTCCTCGGGCTCGTGCGCTATCGTTCGATGACCATGCGCAGCCTCGCCAAGGCAACCTTCGACACGATTGAAACCACGGCTTCGGTGCTGTTCATCGTGACCGCCGCCTCGATTTTCGCCTGGCTTCTCACGGTATCGCAGGCGGCGCAGGCGCTGTCGGGGCTGATCTTCGCGATCACCGACAACAAGTGGGTGTTCCTGATCCTCGTGAACCTCCTGATGCTTTTCGTGGGCTGCTTCCTCGACACCATCGCGGCGATCACCATCCTTGTGCCGATCCTCATGCCCATCGTCCTGAAGATGGGGATCGACCCCGTTCATTTCGGCCTCATCATGGTGCTGAACCTGATGATCGGCCTGCTGCACCCTCCGCTCGGCATGGTGTTGTTCGTGCTGAGCCGCGTGGCGAAGCTCTCGGTGGAGCGCACGACCATGGCGATCCTGCCATGGCTCGCGCCGTTGTTCGTCGCGCTGCTGCTGATCACCTTCATTCCGGACATCAGCCTCTGGCTGCCGCGTTATATGGGGATGATCAAATGAATTCGGCCTTCGCCGCCACCCTCTTCGGCCCGGAAGACCTGCGCTACGTGGCCCATGATCCCGGCGTTCTCGCGCCGGGCATGGTGCGCGTGGAATTCGGCGCAGCCGGCATCTGTGGCTCGGACATGCATTATTTCCGCCATGCCCGGTCCGGCGATTTCAAGATGACCGCGCCGCTCATCCTCGGCCACGAGATCGCCGGCACGGTGGTGGAGATCAACGCCGAGACGAACCTGAAGGTCGGCCAGCGCGTGGCGGTGAACCCCTCGCGCTGGTGCGGCACCTGTCCGGCCTGCAAGGCAGGCCGTGAGAACCATTGCGAGAACATCTATTTCATGGGCTCGGCCTCGAAGACGCCGCATATGCAGGGCGGCTTCGCGACGCGCTTTGATGCCGTGCCGGCGCAATGCGTGCCCATCCCCGACCATGTGAGTTTCCGCGCCGCCGCCCTGGCCGAACCGCTCGCCGTGTGCCTTCACGCGATGAAGCGCGGCGGTGACCTCAAGGGTCGCTCGACGCTGGTGATCGGAGCGGGCCCCATCGGGCTCCTCACGCTGCTTGGCGCCAAAGCCGCCGGTGCGGGAAGCCTCGCGGTGGCCGATCTCGCCGCCGCTCCGCTGGCGCTCGCGGCGAAGCTCGGCGCGCAGGAAACCTTCGATCTCTCGGCCGATCCGGAGGCGCTGAAGCGCAAGGGCGCGTTCTGCGATGTCGTCTTCGAGGCCAGCGGTTCGCCCCAGGGCCTTGCCTCGGCCATCGGTGCAGCGCAAAAGGGAGGCATTGTTGTGCAGATTGGCAATCAACCCTCCGGCGACATCCCCTTTCCCGCCAATCAGGTCATGTCGAAGGAGATCGACCTGCGCGGCACCTTCCGCTTCGGCTCGGAATTCATGGATGCCGTCCGTCTCATTTCCGAAGGCAAGGTGCCGGTCGAAAACCTGATCACCGCCGAACTGCCGTTGAGCGAGGCGCCTCGGGGCCTGCGGCTTGCGTTTGATCGCAGCCGGCAGGTCAAGGTCATCCTCACGGCCAACATCTGAAGGCATATCCATGGAACAGAGCTGGCGCTGGTTCGGCCCCGATGACCCCATCACGCTGCCGCAAATCCGGCAGGCGGGCGCCACCGGCATCGTCACGGCGCTCCATCACATCCCCTATGGCGTGGTCTGGAGCGTGGAGGAAATCGAAAAGCGGAAAGCGCTGATCGCGGCCGACCCGAGCCTCGGCTTGCGCTGGAACGTGGTGGAAAGCCTGCCGCTGCACGAGGATATCAAGCTGGGGCAAGGGCCGCTCGACCAGCATTTCGATGCCTACCGGCAATCGATGCGGAACCTCGCGGCCTGCGGCATCCGCACGATCTGCTACAATTTCATGCCGATCCTGGACTGGACCCGCACCGATCTCGCCTACCCCATCGCCGGTGGCGGGCGCGCGCTCAGGTTCGATGCCGTGAAGTTCTGCGCCTTCGATTGCTTCATGCTTCAGCGCCCGAACGCGGAGGCTGACCACGCGCCGGAACTGATCGCGCAGGCCAGGACGTGGCATGATGCTGCCAGCGAGAGCGAGAAATCGGCACTTCTCGTCAACATCAATGCAGGCCTGCCCGGCGCTTACGAGCGCTACGACATTCCCGGCTTCCGCCAGATCCTCGATCGCTACAAGGGTGTCGGGCAGGAGGAACTCCGCGCGCATTTCGCGCGTTTCCTGCGCGAGATCATCCCTCTCGCGGAGGAACTGGGAATGCGCTTTGCGGTGCATCCGGATGATCCGCCCCGCTCGCTCTTCGGCCTGCCGCGCATCGTCTCGAATGGCGAGGATCTCGCCTTCATCACGGGTGCTGTGCCCTCGCAGGCCAATGGCGTCACTTTCTGCTCGGGCTCGCTGGGCGCCGGACCGATGAACGATGTGCCGGCGCTGGCCAGGCGGTTTGCACCGCTCATCCATTTCGCGCATCTGAGGAACGTCGCGAAGGACGCCGACGGCTCCTTCATGGAAGCGGAGCACCTTGGCGGAGATACCAACATGGTCGCGCTGATGCAGGCCTTGCTGGCCGAGCAGCATCGGCGGAAAAACGAGGGGCGCGAAGACTGGCGCATTCCCTTCCGGCCCGACCATGGCCATGAATTGCTGGAAGATGTCGGCAGAAAGACGCATCCCGGCTATCCGCTGATCGGGCGCTTGCGCGGGCTCGCGGAACTGCGCGGCGTGATGCAGGCCGTGAGCCAGCTGGAACATCGCCCGCTTCATTGAACTCGGAGGCCCCCATGAACGCGCCCGTCCCGCCCCCTCTCGCGCCGCGCAGCCTGCGGCTCCACGCGAGCGACAATGTGGTGATCGCCGTGGATGCCCTGCCCGAGGGGCAGATCATCGAGGGCGTGCGGGTGAAGGTGCGCATCCCGCGCGGCCACAAGCTTGCGGTGAAGGGCATCGCGCCGGGCGAAGCGGTGCTGAAATTCGGTCAGATCATCGGCTTTGCCTCGGCCCCGATCGAGCCGGGCGACTGGATTCACGAGCAGAATTGCGCCTTCGCCGCCTTCGCCCGGGATTATCGCCACGCGGAGGATGGCCGCGAGCCGGATATCCTGCCGCCCGAGGCGCAGGCGACCTTCCAGGGCTATCGCCGCGCCAATGGCACGGTGGGCACGCGCAACTATGTCGGCATCCTCACGAGCGTGAATTGCTCGGCCTCGGTCGCAAAGTTCATCGCGGAGGAGATCAACCGCTCGGGGCTCCTGCGTGATTTTCCGAACATCGATGGCGTCATCCCGCTGGTGCATTCCACGGGCTGCGGCATTGCCGACAAGGGCGAGGCAATCGATGTTCTGAAGCGCACCACCTTCGGCTATGCCGCGAACCCGAACATGGGTGCCTCGATCCTTGTGGGGCTCGGTTGCGAGGCTTTCCAGATCGGCAAGTTCAAGGAAGCTTACGGGCTTTCGGAGGGCGATCGCTTCCGCACGCTGACCATTCAGGAGACCGGCGGCACGCGAAAAACCGTCGAGGCCGGCATCGCGGCCATCCGCGAGATGCTGCCGGCCGCCAACCGCGTGCAGCGCGAGACGGCGCATGCCAGCGCGCTGATGCTTGCGCTGCAATGCGGCGGCTCGGATGGCTATTCGGGCATCACGGCAAATGTGGCCTTGGGCGCGGCGGTGGATATCCTCGTGAAGCATGGCGGCACGGCCATTCTTTCCGAAACGCCGGAGATCTATGGCGCGGAGCACCTTCTCACGCGGCGCGCTCGCAACGTGGCGGTGGGCGAGAAACTTGTCGAGATCATCCACTGGTGGGAGGATTACACCTCGCGCAACCGCATGAGCATGAACAACAACCCCTCCCCCGGCAACAAGGCGGGCGGGCTCACGACCATTCTCGAAAAATCCCTCGGCGCGGCGGCGAAGGGCGGCACCACAACGCTGAACGCGGTCTATCGCTATGCCGAACCCGTCACGGAGAAGGGTTTCGTCTATATGGATACGCCGGGCTATGACCCCGTGGCCGCCACCGGGCAGGTCGCGGGCGGCGCGAACCTCCTGGCCTTCACGACGGGCCGCGGCTCGGCCTATGGCTGCAAGCCGACGCCCTCGATGAAGCTCGCGACGAACAGCGAGATCTTCCACCGCATGATCGACGACATGGATATCAATTGCGGGGATGTCCTCGATGGCGTGAGCATCGCCGGGAAGGGGCAGGAGATCTTCGACCGCCTGCTCGCCATCGCTTCGGGGGAGCGCACGAAGAGCGAGCTTCTCGGCTATGGCGATGCCGAGTTCGTGCCCTGGCAGATCGGCGCGACGATGTAGCCATGCGCCAGCACGGCATCACATGGCGGCCGTTCCGCGCGCATCCGGGGTGCGCTTCGTGGCTTCTTCCAGCTGGCGGATACCCCGTGAAGCTGAGCCAGTTGGCCATAGAAGGCTGATCTGATTGAGTGGAATCGGTTGAACCGGGTGTTCGAAGCGGGGAATCTGGGGTGACGGTCGCCTCGGCGAGCAGAGGAAACGGTTGGAAAAGGCCCTCCATGCCGATAATGGTGCCGTGCCGGCGAACGGGCCGAAAGGAGAGCGCCGAGGGGTCAATCCGCATCGCGCGGCTTCAAGCCTCTCACCTGTCGCGCGAGGCTCCGCATGGCCTCGCCCAGCATCGGCCCGCCGCAGACGGTGAGGCGCTCCGGCACGACAAGGCGGCGCTCGGGCGGAAACATGGCCTGAAGGGCCGGATGCAG
>JADCCH010000317.1 GCA_020252865.1 Methylobacterium sp. | reverse complement strand
GCACCACGGGCCTCATGCCCGATCTGGTGATCGGCGACCGCTTCGGCGCGTCCTGCAGGCCGGAACTGGTGGCATTGTTCGAGGCGCTGGCGCGGCAGGAGGGCTTCCGCGTGGAGCGCAACCAGCCCTATGCCGGGGGTTACATCACGGAATGCTACGGGCGGCCCGATCTCGGCTGGGACGCCTTCCAGATCGAAATCAATCGCGCCCTTTACATGGATGAGCGCAGTCTCGAGCCACATTCGGGCTTCTCCGAACTCGCGCGACGGCTCGACAACATGTTCACGAAATTTTTCGCGCACCAGGCATTCGAATTTCGCACGTCGGGCTTGCATTTTTATCAGAAGGCTGCTGAATAGCCCCGTCCCTCAAAGGACGGCAAATGCTCACGCTGTCCGGGAACGGAAAGCGGGATGATCTCTGGCTGATCGGCGTCGGGTTCGTTGCTCGCGCTAAAAAAGAAAAAGTCCCGCAAAGGGCAAAAAACCCCGTTGCAGGAAAAAATGCGGTGCAAACGGGCGATAGGCAAAAAAAAGGCCGCACGAAGCGGCCTGAAAGTCTAGGGAGGAAACGCCCAAGGAGGGCATGTCGCAGGACATCGTCGACTGCGACTTTTCCTATATATATTGCACTGCAAAAAAATACAAGGGTTCAGTCAAGGGCCTTGCACTCGGCCGTGTTCACAGCCTCGTGAACGCGGCCTTCGTTTTTTGCGCAGTCTCTGCCATGGCTCCCGTCACCATTTCGCGATTCGCCCTTTCCGAAGATCTTGCCCATGCGTCCCGTCGATCTCACCGCCTTCATTGAGGGTCTGGCGCGCCAAGCCGGCGAGGCCATCCTTCCCTTCTTCCGAACCACACTTTCCGTTCACGACAAGGGGCGCGCGAAGGGCGCGGTCTTCGACCCGGTGACCGAGGCCGACCGCGCGGCGGAAACAGTGATCCGCCGTCGCATTATCGAGGCTTTCCCGATGCATGGAATCCTTGGCGAGGAATTCGACGACGAACGACTCGATGCCGAGCATGTCTGGGTGATCGACCCGATAGACGGCACGCGGGCTTTCCTGTGCGGCCTGCCGGTCTGGGGCACGCTGATCGGTCTCATGCGCAACAACCGGCCCGTGCTGGGCGTGATGCACCAGCCTTACACGGGCGAAATGTTCATTGGCGATGGCGGCAGCGCGCGCATCAACGGCCCGCGCGGGCTCCGCGAATTGCGTGTGCGCGACTGCGAGGCCCTCGCCGATGCCACGCTAATGACGACCGATCCGCGTCTGTTCAAGGGCCAGGAACGCAGCGCCTACGACGCGATCGAAAACGCCGTGCGCCTCACGCGCTACGGCACCGATTGCTATGCCTATGCGATGCTCGCGGCCGGGCAGGTCGATCTGGTGATCGAGACGGGCCTGAAGCCCTATGACATCGTTGCGCTGATCCCCATCATCGAGGGCGCGGGTGGTGTCGTCACCACCTGGGATGGCAGCCCGGCGAAGGATGGTGGTCGCATTCTGGCCGCTGGCTCGGCCGCGTTGCACGCGGCGGCGATGGAGCATCTCTCGAAGGTTTGAGGCGAGAGCGAAATTCGATCTGAATGAATGAGATCGACCGCTTTCTGTTTTTGTGATTGATCGCATTTTCGTCGATCAACCGGTATCCACTGGATCGGAAAATGCTCTAGATGACCTCGCCCGGCACGAAGGCGTCGAAAGCTGTCCAGAACAATGCGCGGACCTCATCTTGCTCCATCAGGATCTCGTGGCGCGAGCCGGGCAGCACCAGCGCGCTGGCTTGCCGGAGGCGCAGGGCCAGCTTCTCGGCTGAAGCGGTCAGCACGACCGTGTCCGCCCCGGCCAGCAGCATCAGCACCGGCGTGCGGCTGAAGCACCCGAAATCGTCATCCCCGAAGCGGTCGAGCGCGTGGAACGCGGCGGCAACCCAGCCGACCGTGGGGTCCCCTATGCCGAGATGCGGATGCGCCTCCAGCCAACCGCGCGCGGTGCCGAAGCGCGAGGGATCGCGCGTGAAGGGATTTCCTTCGAAGGGGCCTCGCAGGCGTGGCACATCCGAACCGAACGGAATGCGCCAGGTTGCGAAGCCCAGCGCGGAGAGCACGCGCGACAGAACCTGCCCCGCCACGCTGCCACCGGGACCGGCAAGGCCGATCAGCGGTGCGGCAAGCACGGCGCGCCGGAACGGGGAATTTCCCCTTGCAATGTGGTGCAATGCCAGGCAGCCGCCCATGGAATGCGCCAGCAGCGACCATGGCTGCGGCAGGGGGCGCGGCTTCATCGCCGCGATCGCCGCCTCGAGATCAAGCTGGTAATCCTCGAAATCCTCGACATGTCCGGCGAGGCTCGTGCGCAGCAAACGTTCGGAGCCGCCCTGGCCGCGCCAATCGAAGCTCATGACAGCGAAACCCCGCCCGAGCAGTTCGCCGATCACCTCACGGTATTTCTCGATGAATTCCGCGCGACCCTGCAAGAGCAGGATCGAGCCCTTCGCCGCCACGCCCTCGGGTAGCGGGAAGAAAGCGGCGCGCAGCCGATAGCCATCCTGGGTCAGGAGCGGCACGAGCTCGTGGGTTGGAAAGGGCTGGCCATCCGGCGGCTCGGCGAGCGCGCACTGGGCAGGAAGGTTTTGAAGCATCGGGCCGTCCGGCGGAACGCGGCTCGAAGCCGCAGCATGATTGTGCCGCGATTGCCGGCGGGCCGGCAAGCCTCAGCGCGCGGCCGGGGCCCGTGCCTCCACAAGCTTCGCCCCGATGATCGTGTTGGAGCGCGCATCGAT
>JADCCH010000316.1 GCA_020252865.1 Methylobacterium sp. | reverse complement strand
GAGGACATCAGCGGCGTATTGGCGAGCGCCACGCCGAAGACGCCGAGCTTGATCGGGCCCATCTCGAAGATCCTGCGATCCTCATGGCCTGGGAGCGGCGAGCCATCCGCGTTGCGCAGGTTCGCCGCCATGAACAATGACTTGGCTTCCGCGCGCCGCTTGAGATAAATCTCCTTGCCGAAATCGAATTCGTGGTTGCCGGGCACGAACACATCCGGCGGCACCACGTTCAAGAGTTCCACCGTATGCGCGCCCTGATCGAATCCGGACATCAGTGACGGCGAATACATGTCGCCGGCATGCGCGTAGAAGCAGGGCACGGGGCCCGTCTTTTCTGCCCGCGCGATGGCGGCCAGCCGGGCGAAGCCGCCCTTCCCGGCCACTTCGCCCATCTTGTAGATGTCGTTGACCAGCAGCAGCCGGAAGGTGGGCGTCGCGCCCTGGCTTGCCGCCTGCGCGAGCGCTTCCTCGGCGCTGCCGGCCAAGATCGTCGTCGCGGCGAGCCCGCCCGCGACCGCAATCCTGAAGGCGTCGCGCCTGTTGATCTCGCTCATGCTCGTGAACTCCGGGATTGTCGCGGGCACCGGAACGGCCACCCTTTTCGCCTTGAATGTAGACCCAGTTCCACGCCTTTTGAAAGCGCGGAAGGTGTCTCAATGCGTGCCGTAGAGCCGGTCGCCGGCATCGCCGAGGCCGGGCACGATATAGCCCTTCTCATTGAGCTTTTCGTCGATTGCCGCGGTCCAGATCGGCACATCCGGATGCTGGGCCTGCATCTGGGCGATACCTTCCGGCGCTGCCAGCAGGCAGACGAAGCGGATGTCATGCGCGCCGCGGGCCTTCAGCCGCTCGATGGCCGCGGTTGCCGAATTGCCGGTCGCCAGCATCGGGTCCGTGACGATGATCAGGCGATCCGCGAGATCCTGCGGTGCCTTGAAGAAATATTCGATCGCTTCCAGCGTATCATGGTCGCGGTAGAGGCCGATATGGGCGACACGCGCAGCCGGGATCAGCTCGAGCATGCCCTCGGCCAAAGCGAGGCCTGCACGCAGGATGGGGGCCAGCACGAGCTTCTTGCCGTCGATCATCGGCGCATCCATCGCCTGCAGGGGCGTCTCGATACGTTGCGTGGTCATCGGCAATTCGCGCGTCACCTCATAGGCCAGCAGCATGGCGATCTCGCGCACAAGCTGGCGGAAGCCCGATGTCGAGCGGGTCCTGTCACGCATCAGCGAGAGCTTGTGCTGCACGAGGGGGTGTTTGACGATCGTGACGCCCTGCATGGTCCTCTATCCTGTCTTCGAGGGCCCCTGCGGGGAGCCCTGTTCGGCCTCGTTCAAAACACGGTGCCGTCGCTCACGATCCGGAGCGGCGGGCCGCCATCGGGGCGGCGCTCGCGGGCGAGCCTGCGGCCCGTGGCCCAGGTTCCGCCCTCCAGCACGCGCGCCAGCGGAAAATCCGCCTCGGCAACCCCCAGAGTCTCGCGCACCAGGGGCGCGATGTCATCCAGCAAGGCGACGGTGAGCGCCCGCCACTCGATGATGACGGTGGAATACGGAGGATGCGCTGCCGTGAGGATGCCCGGTTCCTTCGGCACGATGACGCCACCATCCAGAAACAGGCCACCATTCCGGTACTCCGCAAGCCCCGTGAGGCCGTCGATTTCCGTCACGGAGATTCCCGCGGCCTGAAGCGGTTCGATCAGCGAGTAGGACAACCATTGCGAGAGCTTGTGGAGAGGAACCAGTGAGCCGGTCTCGCTGCCATCCTCCAGCAGCGGGTGGCGCCAGGTGTCGCCGAGCGGCATACCGCCAAGGCTGAGGCGCGACGGCCAGATCGGCCCGAAATGCCGGAGAACCGCCGCGAGAATCTCGGCAGCAGGGAGTTTGATCCGACCGCCTCGCGTCAGCCCATCGAACAGCGCGCCCGGTCGCGCCCGGCCGGCGGGGTCGCGCATCGCAGGATCGGCGAGCACGGCGCGACCCAGCGCATTGAGGAGGTTCGCACGGCCCTCAAGGCCCTCCAGCGGATTTTCGGGCCCGACCTGAAACCCCGCCGCGAGCTGTTCAACCGAAAGACCCGCAAGCCGCGTCGCATCGGCGCGAAGGGGCTCCGCGGGATCATCCGAAAAGGCGCCGGCGGCCATCATGTCGAAGCTTGCAAGCGCGAGGCCTTCCGAGCGGCCGATCGCGATCCCGTTCCGGGGATCGCGGTAACGCCAGGCGGCACCCGCTCCGGCATCGAGCAGCACGGAGACGATCACGAGATCGAAAGCCGCGCGGGCGCGCTCGGCGGGGCTCGGCCAACGTGTTTCCGCATCGAGTTCCGCCCAGCGATCCCGCCCGCCATGCAAAAAATGCCGCCAGCGCGCGTGAAAGGGCACCTCCAGCGTCGGATAGGCCTGCCGTGTCACCTCCGCCACGAGGGCCGCCACCGCCGGCAGGCGTGCCAGATCGACCCGGAAATGGGCGAGTTCATCGGCCTTGGCGAGGGCAAGGATCTGGTGTGCTTTTGTCCGAACGGCGGAGGCGCTGAGCAGCGCGGCGGCCTCAGAATTTTTCGAGGTCACGGCCAACCACCCGCTCCAGCTTTTCATGATCCGGTGCGCCATCCGGCGCATAGTAGCCGGCTGCCTTCTTCGCCTCCATCTCGACATTGGCGTCATCGGGGATGAGCCCGTCCGGGATCGGCACCCGCTCGCCGATGGAAATGCCGGAATTCGTCAGCGCATCGAACTTCATGTTCGACATCGAGATGAACCGCTCGATATGCGTGATGCCCAGCCAGTGCAGCACATCCGGCATCAATTGCTGGAAGCGCGCATCCTGCACGCCGGCCACGCATTCCGTGCGTTCGAAATAGGTGGCGGCCTGGTCGCCGCCTTCCTGCCGCTTGCGGGCATTGTAGACGAGGAATTTCGTCACCTCGCCCAGGGCACGGCCCTCCTTGCGATTGTAGACGATAAGCCCCACGCCCTTGTTCTGCGCGGCGCGCACGCATTCCTCGATGCCGTGGATGAGATAGGGCCGGCAGGTGCAGATATCCGACCCGAACACATCCGAGCCGTTGCATTCGTCATGCACGCGGCAGGTGATGCGCGTTCGCGGCTTCGCCAGTGCGGCCACATCGCCCATGACATAGGCCGTGATGTTGCCGATGGGCGGCAGGAACACCTGCATGTCCGGTCGCGTCACAAGTTCCGGATACATGCCGCCGGTTTCCTCGAAGAGCGTGCGGCGCAGGGCCTTTTCGGTGGTGTCGAAGCGCTCGGCGAGGCCCGGCAGCCACCAGACCGGATCGATCGCGATCTTGGTGACGGCGATATCGCCTTTTTCCTTCAGGATCTCGCCATCGGGCCTGAGTTCGCCCTTCGCCATGGCGTCGCGGATTTCCGGCAGGTGCAGGCGCGCCTTGGTGATGGCGATGGTGGGGCGCAGGTCGAGCCCCTCGGCCATCTGGCGGGCGTAGTATTCGGTGACACGATGGCCGAACGGATCGAGCGAGACGATCCGCCCCGGCTCGCCCCATTGCGGATAAGGGCCAATATTCGCCACCGGCTCGGTGTTGGTAAAATCAGCCCGGGCTTGCGCGTTGAGCGCGCCGGATGACACCGCAAGCGCCCGGTAGAGCGAATAGGTGCCGCCATGCGCGCCGATGACATTGCGATCCTGCGGGCGGGACACCGTGCCGATGACGGGCCCGCGCTTCGCGGGGTCCGGGGAGCCCCAATGGATGGGGTGGCGGTTGCTCGCCGCGCCCGGTTCGGGGTGCGAGGTGATGCGGATATGGCCCTTGCGATTGCTCGTCATGCCGTTGCCTGGTTCATGTCCATCGAAACGTTCCATGTTGCCCGGGCGGCGTCAACGCGAAGCCGCCCCGGCCGCCTGTGCTGCCCCATCACAGGAAAGATGTTCCCTTGTTGCCCGGCATCATGCCGAGATGATCGAGAAGGCTTGCGGCGATATCCGCGAGGCTGTCGCGCACGCCGATCGAACCAGCCCCGATGCCCGGCCCGAAGGCGAGGATCGGAACCCGCTCGCGGGTGTGGTCGGTGCCCCGCCAGGTCGGATCGTTGCCGTGGTCGGCGGTGATGATCGCGAGATCGCCGGGCCTGAGCCGGGCCATGATCTCGGGAATGCGCCGGTCGAAGGCCTCAAGCGCCGCCGCATAGCCCGGCACATCGCGCCGATGGCCGTATTCCACATCGAAATCGATGAGGTTTACGAAGACAAGCCCGCCTTCGGGCAGGCGCTCGAAAGCGGACAGGGCGGCATCGAGCAGGGCCGCGTTCCCCGCCGCCTTGATCTCCTCGCCCGTGCCGCGATGTGCGAAGATGTCGCCGATCTTGCCGATGGCAACGACCTTGCGGTTCGCGTCTTTCAGGCGGTCGAGGATGGTCGGTTCGGCCGGCTCGATCGCCCAGTCCTTGCGGTTTGACGTGCGCCGGAACGCGCCGCGTTTCTCGCCGATGAATGGCCGGGCGATCACACGGCCGATCGCGAGGGAGCGCGTGAGTTCGCGCATCACCGCGCAGATCCCGTAGAGCCGGCGGAGGCCGAACATCGTCTCATGCGCCGCGATCTGCAACACGGAATCGGCGGAAGTATAAAGGATCGGCTTGCCGCTGGCGCGATGCTCCTCCCCGAATTCCTCGATGATTTCCGTGCCCGAGGCGTGCCTGTTGCCGAGGATGCCGGGCAGGCCTGTTTTCGCAAGGAATTCCGCGATCAGCTCCGGCGGAAAGCAGGGCTCGGTATGGGGGAAGTAACCCCATTGGAAATCCACCGGGAAACCGGCGATTTCCCAATGGCCCGAAGGCGTATCCTTGCCGTTGGAGGTCTCGGTTCCCGCCCCGTGAAGGCCCATGGCCGGTTGCGCATCGAGCCCCGGCGCGACGAGCCCCGAGGCAAGGCGGATCGCCTCGCCGAGGCCCAGAGCCACCATGTTCGGCAGATGCAACGGACCCGATCGCAGGCCCGGCCGGTCGCCTTTCCCGGCAGCGCAGGCCAGCGCGATATGGCCAACCGTGTTCGAACCCTCGTCATCGTAGCGCGCGGCATCCGGCGCGCCGCCGATGCCCACGGAATCGAGCACGATGAGCAGCGCCCGGCTCATTTCGGCACCTTTCTCATGCGGAATCCGTGATGCGTTCGGCGATGAGCGGGAAATCTGGCGGGCTTGTCTCGCCGATCGAATAGGCTGCGCGGATGGTGCGCCGGGCCGCCTCGAATTCAGCATCGGAGCGCGCATGCACCAGGGCGAGGGGCGTGTCCTCCGCCACCGTCTTGCCCAGTCCGGCGAGGTCCGTCAGGCCCACGGCATGGTCGATCGCATCCTCGGCGCGGGTGCGTCCGCCGCCCATCGCCACGACCGCGAGGCCTAAGCCGCGCGTGTCGATGGCGCTGATCCGACCGGCCTGCCCTGCGAGAACAGGCCGGATATGGGGTGCGGCGGGAAGGCGGGTCGCGGGCTTTTCCATCAGGTCGGATGGTCCGCCGAGAGCCGCGACCATCTTGCCGAACACTTCGGCCGCGCGCCCGCTTTCAATGGCCGCGGCGATCTTCCCGCGTCCCTCCCCGGGGCTCGCCGCGAGGCCGCCGATGGCGAGCATCTCCCCGCCCAGCGCGATGGTCACGTCGAGCAGGCGCCGGTCCTTCCGCGCGCCCACGAGGTTCTGAACCGCGTTCATCACCTCCACCGCATTGCCGGCGGCAGGCGCGAGAGGCTGGTTCATGTCGGTGATGAGCGCGGTGGTTCTGAGCCCGGCGCCATTGGCGACCGCGACGATGCTCTCGGCCAAGGCGCGCGAATCCTCGAGCGAGGCCATGAAGGCGCCAGAGCCGGTCTTCACATCCATCACGAGGCCCTCAAGGCCCGCAGCGAGCTTCTTAGAGAGGATCGAGGCCGTGATCAGCGGAATGGATTCCACCGTCGCCGTCACATCGCGGATGGCATAGAGGCGCTTGTCGGCCGGCGCGAGATCCTCGGTCTGGCCGATGATCGCCGTGCCGATCTCGCGCACGACCTTGCGCAGGAGCCCTGGATCGGGCCGGGTCGAGTAGCCTGGAATGGCCTCGAGCTTGTCGAGCGTGCCGCCGGTATGCCCCAGACCGCGGCCCGAGATCATCGGCACAAAACCACCGCAGGCCGCAACCGCCGGCGCGAGAATCAGGCTCACGAGGTCACCCACGCCGCCGGTCGAATGCTTGTCGAGCACCGGTCCGGGCAAGGCGAGGCCATTCCAATCCATCACGGTGCCGGAGCGGGTCATCGCACGGGTCAGCGCCACGGCTTCGGCGCGGCTCATGCCATTGAGGAACACGGCCATCGCAAAGGCCGCCGCCTGCATGCCCGTGACGCGCCCATCGACCAGGCCCGCGATGAGAAAGCCGATCTCGGCCTCCTCCAATGCACGCCCATCGCGCTTCTTCCGGATGATTTCCTGCGGAAGATCCATCTCAATACGCCTTGTTGCTGATGGGGCTGGACGCGCCCGCAATGACTGCCATGAGCGCATCATGCAGGCCCGAGGCTCCGAATCGAAAGGTTTCCGGTGCCGTCCAGCCCGGGCCCATCATGTCGTCCGCAAGAGCGAGATAGGCCGCCGCATCGGCGAAGCTGCGGATGCCGCCGGAGGGCTTCAGCCCAACGGAGCGCGGCACGGCGAGGATGGCGCCGAGCATCGCGCGCGCGGCGTCGAGGCTCGCGCCGGTCCCGGCCTTGCCGGTCGAGGTCTTGATGAAATGCGCGCCGCAGCGGATGGCGAGATCCGCCGCGCGGCGGATGGATGCGGCATCAGGGTAGCTGCCGCTTTCGAGGATGACCTTCAACCGGCGATCCGCCGGCAGGGCGGCCTTCACACCGGATATCATCGCGGCGGCTGTTTCCTCGTCGCCTGCCAGAAAGGCGCGCCAGGGCAACACGAGGTCGATCTCGTCGGCCCCGGCTTCCAGTGCCCCCTGCAACATCGCGAGCACTTCCGCCAGGGTTTCCTCGCCGGAGGGAAAGTTCACCACGGTCGCGATGCGGATGCCCGTTCCCTCCAGCGCGGCCTTGGCCACAGGCACGTGACGCGGCCAGACGCAGACCGCCGCCACGGCGGGAATGCCCGCCGCGCCCTTCGCCCTGGCGCAGAGCTTCGCGACATCCGCCGCGCTCGCATTGTCCCCCAACTCGGTGAGGTCGAGCAGCGCGATGGCGCGCCGGGCGAGCGCGATCTCGGCTTTGGTGCTCATGGGCCCGCCTCCAGCAGGCCGGTGATCATGCGGATCATCGCCGCGCTGCCCTTGGCCGCCACCGTCTTGGTGTCGTGATGCGAAATCTCGGCACCCTGAAAGCCGGCGGCGAGGTTCGTGACCATCGAGAGTGCCGTGACGCGCAGGCCGAGACGGCGCGCGAGAATCACTTCCGGCACGGTGGACATGCCGACAAGATCCGCACCGAGGATCTTCATCGCGCGGATCTCGGCCGGGCTCTCGAAGGTAGGGCCGGAAAACCAGAAATAGACGCCTTCATGGTAGGGAATGCCTTCACGCGCCGCCACATCGCGCAGTTTCGCGCGCAGGGCAGGATCATAGGCGTCGCGCATGTCGACGAAGCGCGCATCGCCAGGCTCGCCGATGAGCGGGTTCCGCCCCGACCAGTTCAGGTAATCCGAATGCACGACGATCGAGGTTGGACCAACCTTGCTCCGAAGCGAGCCGGCCGCATTGGTGAGGATCAGCATCGAGGCACCAAGCGCCTTCAGAATCTCCAAAGCCGGGCGCATCGCGGCCGAATTGCCGTGCTCGTAATAGTGCTCGCGGCCAGAAAAGACAGCAACGCGCCGCCCGCCGAGCCGACCGATGATCAGCCGGCCCTGATGGCCCGAGACCCCGCCCATCGGGAAGCCGGGGAGCGCCTGATAGGGAATCGACGCGGCTTCCGCGACCTGCTCGCCCAGTTGTCCCAGGCCGGAGCCCAGCACGATGCCCGCTTCCACGGGATGTTCGCCCGCCGCGCGATGGATGATCGACAAGGCTTCCATGATCAAGCCCCGCTGCCGAGATTCTCGGGCCCGAAGGAATAGGGCAGGAGCGCGGAAAGCGTGAAGCTCGCTCGGATGCCCTCGGGCCCTGCGATGTGGATCGGGCATTCATGCCCGGCGAATTCGCGGATGCGCTGGCGGCAGGCGCCGCAGGGCGTGCAGAGCCCTTCGCCCGCGCCGACCACCACGAGTTCGGCGATGCGCCGAGAGCCACCGGCGATCATCGCGGAAATCGCGCCGGCTTCGGCGCAGGTGCCGACCGGGTAGGCCGCGTTCTCGACATTCGGGGCGGCGTAGATCCGGCCATCCTCGCTCAGGATGGCGGCCCCCACCGAAAATCGCGAATAGGGCGCATAGGCGCGCTCGAAGGCAAGCTTCGCCGCATCGAACAGTTTCCGGAGCGAGGAATCCGCCAACTCAGCCTGGGTCATGATCACCGTTCCTTCACATAAGGCACGCCGCTCGCTTTCGGCGGAATGGCACGACCGACAAAGCCCGCAAGCAGGATGACCGTCAGCATATAGGGCAGCGCCTGGATCGCCTGGACCGGAACCTCGCCGATGCCCGGCAGCACCACGCCCTGAAGGCGGATCGCCGCCGCATCGAGCAGCCCGAAGAGCAGGCAGGCCCAGAGCGCCGCGACCGGTCGCCATTTCGCGAAGATCAGGGCCGCCAGCGCGATGAAGCCCTTCCCCGCGGTCATGTGCGGCAGGAAGCCCGCAGCCAGCGCAACCGACATATAGGCGCCGCCGATGCCGCAGAGCAAACCGCAGGCGAGCACCGCCGAATAGCGCAAGCGCGCGATGGAAATCCCGGCCGTATCGACGGCCGCAGGGTTCTCGCCCACCGCGCGGATGCGCAAGCCCCAGCGCGTGCGATAGAGCAGGAACCAGGTGAGCGGCACGGCAAGAAACGCGAGATAGACCGGCAAGGCATGGCCGGAGACCACCTCGGCATAGAACGGCCCGAGGATGGGCACGGATTCGAGGGGCGCCGCGAAAGGCAGCTGGATCTCGTTCAGGCGCGCCGCGCCTTCAAGCGAGGGCGTGCGCCCGCCCTGCTTGTACCAGGCATGCCCGAGAAGCGCCGTCAGGCCGGCCACGAGCACATTGATCGCAACGCCCGTGACGATCTGGTTGCCGCGCTGGGTGATGCAGGCGAAACCATGCACGAGCGCGAGCATCAGGGATATTGCGATGCCCGCCATCAGACCCAGCAGGGCGGAGCCGGTTGCGAGCGCGGTCGTCGCCGAGGCGAAGGCCGCGCCGAGCAACTTGCCCTCGAGCCCGATATCGACCACGCCCGCCTTCTCCGAATAGAGCCCGGCCAGACAGGCGCAAAGCAGCGGAACGGCGAGCCGCGTGCCGGAATCGAGAATGCCGAGCGCGAGGAGATAGGTTTCCATCACGCCTGCTCCCTTCTCGCAAGAAGCTGTGCCACCCACGGCTTCAGCATGAATTCCAGTGCGCCCGCGAAGAGGATCACCAGGCCCTGGATCACCACGATCATGTCACGCGAGATGTTCGGCTTGTCGAAGGCGAGTTCCGTGCCGCCCTGGTAGAGCACGCCGAAGAGCAGCGCCGCGAACACGATGCCGGCCGGATGCCCGCGCCCCATCAGCGCCACGGCAATCCCCACGAAACCATAGCCGGCCGTGAAGGCCAGCAACAGCCGATGCTGCACGCCGAGAATCTCGTTCACCGCCATCATCCCCGCCAGCGCGCCGGAAATCGCCATGGCGAGGATGGTGATGCGCTCCGGCGAGATGCCGGCATAGCGCGCCGCGGTTGCGTTCGCGCCCACGGTTCGGATCGCATAGCCGAGGCGCGAGCGGTAGATCAGCAGCCACACCGCCACCGCGGAAGCCAAAGCGAGCACGAAGGAGAGGTTCAGCGGCGATTTCGGCAGTTTCACCCCGAGGCTTGCGGCGATCTCATGCAGGAAGGGCAATTTGCCCCCCTCTCCGAAAACCCGCGAGGAGGGTTCCATCATGCCCGCCGGCCTGAAAACATCCACCAGCAGATAGACCAGCAGCGCGCTGGCGATGAAATTGAACATGATGGTGGTGATGACCACGTGGCTGCCGCGCCTGGCCTGCAGCCAGCCGGGAATGGCGGCCCAGCCCGCGCCGAACAACGCCGCCGCAAGAATGGCCGCTGGCAGCGCGATGATGCCGGGCAGCGAACCCAGCATCAGCGCCGCGATGGCAGCGCCGATGCCGCCAAGCATCGCCTGGCCCTCGCCGCCGATGTTGAAGAGCCCGGCATGAAAGGCCACCGCCACGGCGAGCCCGGTGAAGATGAAGTTCGTCGTGTAATAGAGCGTGAAGCCAATGCCTTCGGCATGGCCCAGAGCGCCGTTCAGCAGCAGGGTCGTGGCCTCTATCGGGCTTTCCCCGATCGCGAGCACCACGAGGCCCGAGGCGAGAAAGGCGAGGCCCACATTGAGCGCCGGCAGCAGAACGACATCCGCCCAGCGGGGCAGCGTGACGGGCTTTGAACTCATGCCGCGTTCTCGCCGGTTGTGGCCTCCAGCCCGGCCATCATGAGGCCGATCTCGTTCTGGTCGGTCTCCTCGGTGCGGCGCATGCCCATCAGCCGCCCGCCGCACATCACGCAGATGCGATCCGACAGCGCGAAGATCTCGTCGAGTTCCACCGACACGAGCAGGATGGCCTTGCCCTGAGCCTTCAGATCCAGGATCTGGCGATGGAT
>JADCCH010000315.1 GCA_020252865.1 Methylobacterium sp. | reverse complement strand
TGAATGCTGACGGTTCCTGCACCGTGCGCGACAACGGCCGTGGCATCCCCACGGATATCCATCGGGAAGAGGGGGTTTCGGCAGCGGAAGTCATCATGACGCAGCTTCACGCGGGCGGGAAATTCGACCAGAACTCCTACAAGGTCTCGGGCGGCCTGCATGGCGTCGGCGTTTCGGTGGTGAACGCGCTCTCGAAATGGCTGAAGCTGCGCATCCATCGCGATGGCCAGATCCACGAGATGAGCTTCACCCATGGCGATGCCGATGCGCCACTGAAGGTGGCGGGCACCTATGTGCCGGATCGCCAGCCGGCGCGGTTCGAAGGCCGTTCGGGCTCGGAGATCACCTTCCTGCCCTCGACCGAAACCTTCACCATGGTCGAATTCGACTATTCCACGCTCGAACTTCGCCTGCGCGAGCTGGCCTTCCTCAATTCCGGCGTGCGCATCATCTTCTCGGACAATCGCCATGCCGAGCCGAAGGTGGTGGAACTCTATTACGAAGGCGGGTTGGAAGCCTTCGTGCGCTATCTCGATCGCGCGAAATCGCCGCTCATCCCCAGGCCCGTGATGGTGAAGAAGGAGCACGAGGGCATCACGGTCGAGGCCGCCCTGTGGTGGAATGACAGCTACCACGAAAGCGTGCTCTGCTTCACGAACAACATTCCGCAGCGCGATGGCGGCACCCATCTCGCGGGCTTCCGCGGTGCCCTCACGCGGCAGATCGTGTCCTATGCCGATTCCAGCGGCATCTCGAAGAAGGAGAAGGTCTCCCTCACCGGCGATGATTGTCGCGAGGGTCTCACCGCGGTCCTCTCGGTGAAGGTGCCAGACCCCAAATTCTCGAGCCAGACCAAGGACAAGCTGGTCTCGTCCGAAGTCCGCCCCGTGGTGGAAAGCGTGCTGAACGAGGCGCTTTCGGTGTGGCTGGAGGAGAATCCGGGCGAAGCACGCACCGTCGTCGGCAAGGTGGTGGAAGCCGCCGCCGCGCGTGAGGCCGCCCGCAAGGCGCGCGAACTCACGCGGCGCAAGGGCGCGCTGGATATCGCCTCGCTGCCGGGCAAGCTCGCGGATTGCCAGGAGCGCGATCCATCGAAATGCGAACTCCTGCTGGTCGAGGGTGACTCGGCCGGCGGCTCCGCAAAACAGGGCCGTGATCGCCTCTACCAGGCCGTGCTGCCCTTGCGCGGCAAGATCCTGAATGTCGAGCGCGCGCGCTTCGACAAAATGCTCTCGAGCCAGG
Source organism: Methylobacterium sp. (assembly GCA_020252865.1). Classification (GTDB taxonomy): domain Bacteria; phylum Pseudomonadota; class Alphaproteobacteria; order Rhizobiales; family Beijerinckiaceae; genus Rhabdaerophilum. Next base: position 3,054 of record JADCCH010000315.1, on the reverse strand, counting down.
AAATCGGCACGCTCATCACCGCGCTCGGAACGGGAATCGGGCGCGAGGAATTCAATCCCGACAAGCTTCGCTACCACAAGATCATCATCATGACGGACGCGGATGTCGACGGTTCGCATATCCGCACATTGTTGCTGACGTTCTTCTTCCGGCAGATGCCGGAACTCATCGAGCGCGGGCACATCTATATTGCCCAGCCGCCCCTCTACAAGGCGATGCGTGGCAAGAGCGAGACATACCTCAAGGACGAGCGCGCGCTGGAGGATTACCTTGTCGGCGTGGGCCTCGATGGCGCGGTGCTCAAGCGCGGCGATGGGCTCGACATTGCCGGCGAGCAACTGCGCCGGGCCGTGGATGAAGCACGCGGCGTGCGCGCCGTGATGGGTTCGCTCCATTCGCGCTACGACAGGAAGATTGTCGAGCAGGCGGCGATTGCCGGAGCCCTGAACCTCGCGGTTCTGGCGGATTCCAGCCGCGCGCAGGCCGCTGCCGAATATGTCGCGAAGCGGCTGGATGCCATCTCCGATGATCTCGAGCGCGGCTGGTCGGGGAGCGTGGAAGGCGGCGGCTATGTGTTCCGCCGCACGCTCCGGGGCGTCACCGAGGCGGTCACGCTCGATGCCGGGCTTGTGGGTTCGGCCGAAGCGCGCAAGCTCGACGAGCGCGCCGCCCTCTTGCAGGAGAATTACGCCTTGCCCGCGCGTTTCCTGCGCCGGAACGATGACATCGCCGTTCATGGGCCGCTGACGCTATTTGAGGCCATCAGCACCATCGCCCGCAAGGGCCTGACCATGCAGCGCTACAAGGGCCTTGGCGAGATGACCGCCGGGCAGCTCTGGGAGACGACGCTCGACCGCAATGTGCGCTCGCTGCTCCAGGTGCAGCTGAAGGACGTGACCGAGGCCGAGGATATCTTCGTGCGCCTGATGGGTGACGTGGTGGAGCCACGCCGCGCCTTCATCCAGGAAAACGCACTCTCGGTCTCGAACCTCGATATCTGATCGGTTTGGCGCATCCAGCCGTAAGGGTGTCATGTTGCCCGACCCCGCCCGCCTTCTTGCTTACGCCTTGCCTGCGGTGCCGCTGGCAGCATTGTCCCTGCCACTCACGGTCATCGTGCCTTCGGCCTACGCCACGGAACTGGGCGTGCCCATCGCGGCGGTGGGCCTCGCCCTGCTCGTGGTGCGCCTCTTCGACGCGCTGATCGATCCGGTGGTGGGCTATTGGGCCGATCGCTTCGGTGGGTCGCGGCGGCGGAAAATCTGGTTCGCGGCGGGCATCCCGCTGATCCTGGCCGGAGCCTGGATGATCCTCGTGCCGCCGGCCGGCGCCGGCGCCTGGCACCTCGCGATCTGGGGCCTGGTCCTCTCCATCGGCACCACGGCAACCGCCCTGGCTTACGCTGCCTGGGGCGCGGAACTCACGCCGGATTATGCCGAACGAACCCGCGTGACCGCCTTTCGCGAAACCGTGACCGTGGTTGGCACGGTGCTGGTGACGGCGACACCGGCGCTTCTCCCCGCCCTTGGGTTCACCCGGCAGATGGATGTCCTCTGGGCCATCGCGATTGCCATCGCCTTGCTGCTGCCGCTCTTCGGGTCGCTGGCGATCCTTACCGTGCCCGAGCCGGAGGATCGCTCCGTCGCGCGGCTGGATTGGCGCGAGGGCTTCCGCCATCTCCTCGCGAACCAGCCCTTCCTGCGGCTGATCGCGGCGTTCTTCCTGAACGGGCTTGCGAATGGCCTACCCGCGAGTCTCTTCCTGTTTTTCGTCGCCGAGCGCTTGGGCGCGGCGGGTCAGGAGCCCTTGTTCCTGCTGGTCTATTTCTTTTGCGCCGTGCTCTCCGTGCCGTTCTGGCTGAAGCTCGCGGGGCGCACCTCGAAGCATCGCGTCTGGGCCTGGGCGATGCTGATGGCCAGTGTCGCATTTGTCGCCGCCGCCGCCCTGCCGGCCGGCGCATTGCTGGCCTATGGCATCATCTGCGTGCTCACGGGCTTCGCGCTGGGCGCGGACCTGATGCTCCCGCCCTCCATTCAGGCCGATGTGGTGGATGTGGACACGGCAGCTTCCGGCGAGCAGCGCTCGGGCTTCTATTTCGCGCTCTGGGCGCTGGCGCAGAAGGCTGCGCTGGCCCTGGCCGTCGGCATCGCTTTCCCGCTTCTCGCCTGGTCGGGCTTCGATCCGGCCAATGGCCAGAAGACCGAGAGCGGGCTGGCCATGCTGGCCTTCCTCTATGCCGGGCTGCCCGTGGCGCTGAAGCTTGCGGCAACGGCTTTGATCTGGCGATTTCCGGTCGATGGGGTGGTGCAGGCCCGCCTGCGGGCCGAGATCGAGCAGCGCCGCTAGAAACGGATCAATCACAGTCACAGTTTCTTCACGCGAACCGGTTCCCATCCCCGCCTTCGCGGGGACATGCTTCGCTTGAAAATGCTTCTCTCTTTCTTTTTCGCATTTTCTTTACGCGAACCGGTTCCCACTTCGCTTGAAAATGCTTCTTTCTTTTTCGCATTTTCTTTACGCGAACCGGTTCCCACTTCGCTTGAAAATGCTTTAATCGAACTTCACCGCGCCACGCCCCGCCTTGATGCTCGAGCGCTTGGTCTTCCCCTCGAGGCGCTTCTGCCGAGAGGACCAGGTGGGCTTGGTGGCGATGCGCTTCCGCGGCCGGATCGCAGCCTTGGCGAGCATCTCCTCAAGCCGGTCCAGCGCGTCTTCTCGATTGAGAAGTTGCGAGCGGAAGCGATCCGCCTTCAGGATCAGCACATCCTCCTGTGTCACGCGTTCGCCGGCAAGTTTCCGCAACCGTTGGAGATGATCCTCCGCGAGCCCCGCCAGCGCCAGCGGATAACGCAGTTCCACCGCGGTGGAAACCTTGTTGACGTTCTGCCCGCCTGGCCCGCTGGCGCGTGTGAAGCGCAACTCGGCGATTCCCTCGCGCAGGAAACGGCGGGCAGGTTTGCGGCCGGCATCCCCGGTCATGGGCCCCTCCACGGGCAGCGCTTCAGCGGCGGGATTAACGGATTCGCGACTCCCGTCCGTATATAGGCGAGGGGA
>JADCCH010000314.1 GCA_020252865.1 Methylobacterium sp. | reverse complement strand
ATGCCGTGCGTTTGGCCGTGGAGAAATCCGGATCGGCCCGCAGCGAGGTGACCAATCTCGTGCAGGCCGTCGCCGGCATCGGCACGGTTGCAGGCCTCATCAAGGCGATTGCGGAACAAACCAACCTCCTCGCGCTCAATGCGACCATCGAGGCGGCGCGGGCCGGCGAGGCCGGCAAAGGCTTTGCGGTTGTCGCTTCCGAGGTGAAGACTCTCGCAAAACAGACCGCGCAGGCCACGCAGGATATCGGTGATCGGATCGCGGCCATCCAGGAGGGGGTCGCCCGGTCATCCGATGCGATTGCCTCGGTCTCGGGCCAGCTGGAAACCAGCGCCAGCATGGCGGAAACCATCGGCGCGGCCGTGCGCCAGCAGCGCAATGCCACTGCCGAGATCGCCCAGATGATGCAGGCCGCGGTGGGGCGCGCGAACCTCATCGCGGATACCTCCGAGGAAACCCGCAAGGTCATTCTCGGCTCCGCTGGAACTTCCGATGAGTTGCGGCAGCTTTCGCAGGAACTCGGAGCGCAGACCGCCACGCTCACGGCGGCTGTCGAACGATTCTCCCAACGCCTCCGCGCGATTTGACGGGCGCGTTCACGCCCCTATTCTCCATCGAAACCCTCTGGCCACTTGCCCGAGGAGCATTTAATTGGGTCAGCAACGCTGACCAATCCTGATGGCTTTTCCTGGGGAGGATCTCATGCTCGCGAACAGCCCGCGCGGCTTCAATTTCGATCTTGGCGAGACTGCGGATGCCATCCGCGAGAGTGTCGCCGCCTTCGCGCAGGACAAGATCGCCCCGCTCGCCGGGAAGATTGACCGTGAGGATTGGTTCCCCCGCCATCTCTGGCCCGAAATGGGCGCGCTTGGTCTGCACGGCATCACCGTGCCGGAAGCGGATGGCGGCACGGGCCTCGGCTATCTCGATCATGTCGTGGCGATGGAGGAAATCTCGCGCGCCTCGGCTTCGGTGGGGCTCTCCTACGGCGCGCATTCCAACCTCTGCGTGAACCAGTTGCGCCGCTGGGGCTCGAAGGAGCAGAAATCCCGCTACCTGCCGAAGCTCATTTCCGGCGAGCATCTCGGCGCGCTGGCGATGAGCGAGCCGGGCGCGGGTTCCGATGTCGTCTCGATGAAGCTGCGCGCCGACAGGAAGGGCGACAAATACATCCTCAACGGCTCCAAGATGTGGATCACCAACGGGCCTTCCGCCGAGACGCTGATCGTCTATGCCAAGACCGATGTGAATGCCGGCCCGCGCGGCATCACCGCCTTCATCATCGAGAAGGGCTTCAAAGGTTTCTCCATCGCGCAGAAGCTCGACAAGCTCGGCATGCGCGGCTCGGAGACGGGCGAACTCGTCTTCCAGGATTGCGAAGTGCCGGAGGAAAACCGCCTCGACCAGGAAGGCAAGGGCGTGAACATCCTGATGTCCGGCCTCGATTACGAGCGCGCGGTGCTCGCGGCGGGCCCGCTGGGCATCATGCAGGCGGCCTTCGACATCGTGCTGCCTTACGTGCACGAGCGGAAGCAGTTCGGGAAAGCAATCGGCGAATTCCAGCTGGTTCAGGGCAAGATCGCCGACATGTATGTGACGATGAATGCCTGCAAGGCCTATGTATATTCGGTCGCCAAGGCCTGCGACCGGGGCGAGACCACCCGCGAGGATGCCGCCGGCGCGATCCTCATCGCAGCGGAGAAGGCGACCGCGCTGGCGCTCGATGCCATCCAGCTTCTGGGCGGCAACGGCTACATCAACGAATATCCCACGGGCCGCCTGCTGCGCGATGCGAAGCTCTACGAGATCGGCGCTGGCACGAGCGAAATCCGCCGCATGCTCATTGGTCGGGAGCTGTTCGCGAAAGGCGCGTGAGGTGCCGCTGCCTCACTCGCTGCGGGGCTGGCTCAGCCGGTAGACGCCCTTGAAATCGAGCGGGTCGACCGGCTTCCCTTTCCGCGTGATGACCAGCCGGCCATCCAGCGCCAGCCGAACCGCCACGCGCCGCACCGGCTGCATCAGCGGGCCCCAGCCATCCGGGTGCGGACCGCCAAGGGCGCGCGCGGCCTCGGAAGGACAGAAGGTCTTTTCCGGCCCGCGCTCGGCGGCCAGGGCCAGCAGTTTTTCCTCGATCATGGTGTCGATCATCGGCCCGAATCTCCTGCGGCTTCGGGTGCCCGTTTGCGCCGCGCTTGCCGGCTGGTCAATGCGATCTGCACCATGAACCGGGCCTCAAGACGACGGGCATGGCCGCTTTGCAAAATCGGGGCGGAAAACGCACGCTCCTGGAACGCATCGCGTTCGATTCGCGGGGCCGGGAGGGGTTATGCCGCAGACCATCACCAAGGGCTACAAGGCCCTGCTGGAAGAGGCGAACTCACGCATCCGCACGCTCCGCGTGGAAGAAGCCCGCGCCATGCACGGGCAGGGCGATGTGGTCTTCGTGGACCTGCGCGATCCGCGCGAGCTTGAGCGGGAGGGCAGGATGCCCGGCGCCTTCCACTGCCCGCGTGGCATGCTCGAATTCTGGATTGACCCGGAAAGCCCTTATGCGAAGCCGGTTTTCCAGGAAGACAAGACGTTCATCTTTTTCTGCGCGGGCGGCTGGCGATCGGCGCTTGCCGCCAGAACCGCGCAGGAGATGGGCCTGAAGCCCGTCGCCCATATCGAAGGAGGGTTCGGGGCCTGGAAGAAATCCGGTGCCCCCTTCGAGCGTCCCGAACCCCTGCCGGGGGAAAAAATGTGAAGACCAATGCGACCGTTCCGCCGCGCTTCCCTCCGAAGCTCACCCTGATCATCGGCAACAAGAATTATTCGTCCTGGTCCTTGCGGTCTTGGCTTGCCATGGCTGCAAAGGGCGTGCCCTTTGCGGAAATTCTCGTTCCGCTCGGCCATGCGAACACGAAGCAGCAATTGCAGCAATATACGCCCACCGGCCTCGTGCCGGCGCTGAAATACGGCAATCTCGTCCTGTGGGAATCGCTCTCGATCATCGAGTTCGTGAACGAGAAGCATCCTGAGGCGAAGCTCTGGCCGGAAGATATCGAGGTTCGGGCCATCGCCCGCTCGCTCGCGATGGAAATGCATGCGGGCTTCAATGCGGTTCGCCAGCAACTGCCGATGAACCTGAAGCGCCAGGCCTCGCGCCGGCTCACTTCGGCTGCGGAAGCTGAGCTGATGCGCTTCTCTGACTATGTGCGGCAATTGCGCATGGAACATGGCGCGGGCGGTCCGTTCCTGTTCGGGGAATTCTGCGCGGCAGACGCGATGTTCGCCCCGCTATGCACCCGCATTCGCTCCTACCAGGTGTCGCTGGACCGCATGACGCATGATTACGTCGATGCGATTTACCACATCCCGGCCTTCCAGAAATGGTATCAGGCGGCTGTCTCCGAGCCCTGGAAGATGGACGATGTCGACAACATCGACAAACTCCGTTCGACCCGCTGAAACTCGCCATTTAATTGCGCTCGGGAAGGTTGAATAAGGGAACGGGAAATTGGTATACCACTCCGTCGCCCGCCTTTCCCGAGGATTTCGATGGCTGTTCTTCGCTCGCAATTTGACCCCTCCGCCCCAGAATCCGAGCTGAATGCGCGGGAATGGGCGAAGCTCCGGGCGGAGCTGATCGAGAATCGTCGCATCGCGGCCCTCGGCGGGCCGCAGAAGGCGCGGGAGCGCCATGTCGCACGCGGCAAGCTTCTCCCGCGCGACCGCGTGATGGGCCTGCTCGATCCCGGTTCGCCCTTCCTCGAGGTGGGCGCGCTCGCCGCCCACGGCATGTATGAGGGCGACATCCACGGCGCCGGCATGATCGCCGGCATTGGCCGGGTCGAGGGGCGCGAGGTGATGGTGGTCTGCAATGATGCGACCATCAAGGGCGGCACCTACTACCCGCTGACCGTGAAGAAGCATCTGCGCGCGCAGGAAATCGCCCGTGAGAATCGCTTGCCTTGCGTCTACCTGGTGGATAGCGGCGGCGCGAACCTGCCGCATCAGACCGATGTGTTCCCCGATCGGGAGCATTTCGGCCGCATCTTCTACAATCAGGCGACGATGTCGGGTCTCGGCATCCCGCAGATCGCGGTGGTGATGGGCTCCTGCACGGCCGGTGGGGCCTATGTGCCGGCGATGTCGGACGAAACCATCATCGTGCGCCGGCAGGGCACGATCTTCCTCGGTGGCCCTCCGCTGGTGAAGGCGGCGACCGGGGAGGTGGTCTCGGCGGAGGATCTCGGCGGTGCGGATGTGCATGCGCGGCGCTCCGGCGTGGCCGACCATTACGCGGCGGATGATCGCCATGCTTTGGCTTTGGCGCGGCGCGCGGTCGCGAATCTCAACAGCCGCAAGCCGGCGGATATCGCGCTGGGCGAACCGGAAGATCCGGTGCTCGATATCGGCGAGCTTGAAGCCCTCGTGCCCACGGACCTCAAGCGGCAATACGATATCCGCGAGGTGATCGGCCGCATCGTCGATGGTTCGCGCTTCGATGAGTTCAAGGCGCTTTATGGAACCACGCTTGTCACGGGCTTTGCCTCGATCCACGGCATTCCCGTGGGCATCATCGCGAATAACGGCATTCTCTTCTCGGAAAGTGCGCAGAAGGGCGCGCATTTCGTGGAATTGTGCTGCCAAAGGCGCATTCCTCTGCTGTTCTTGCAGAACATCTCCGGCTTCATGGTGGGCAGCCAGTACGAGGCGGGGGGCATTGCGAAGGATGGCGCGAAGCTCGTGACCGCCGTGGCCTGCGCGGCGGTGCCGAAGATCACGGTTCTCGTCGGCGGTTCGTTCGGCGCGGGCAATTACGGCATGTGCGGGCGCGCCTATTCGCCCCGCTTCCTCTTCACCTGGCCGAACAGCCGCATCTCCGTGATGGGCGGCGAGCAGGCCGCGAGCGTGCTCGCCACCGTGAAGCGCGACAATCTCGAGGCCGAGGGGAAGAGCTGGCCGGCGGAGGAGGAAGAGGCCTTCAAGGCCCCGATTCGCGCGAAATACGAGGAGGAGGGCTCGCCCTACCACGCCACCGCGCGCCTCTGGGATGACGGCATCATCCTGCCAAGCGAAACGCGCCGGGTGCTGGGCCTGGCCTTCTCGGCCTGCCTCAACGCGCCCGTGCCCGAGACGCGGTTCGGCGTGTTCAGGATGTGAGTGGGCCGAACTAACCAAAAATTATCTCGTTCTGCATATGTTCTGAGTGCTAGAATTCGAGAATCGGGTACGGACGCACCCAGGGAGAAAAAAATGACAGCGGATGAACTCGTTTATGCCGTTATTTCAGCGCTACCTAGCCAAAAGGTTGACGGGAAAAAGCGCCTACAAAAAATGTGTTTTTTCGCTGCGCTGCGAAGCGGAGAAGCTAATAAGCTGTTTCGAATTCACAATTTTGGGCCGTACAGTGTTCGTGTCGATCAAGCATCAGAAGTATTGTCAATATTTGGAGTATTGAAGGCAAAGGATATTGCTGTTGGAGCTTCGCAGACTTATGTCAGAAGTTACTCTCTGGGCGAGGCAGAGTCGAATTTGAGTAAATTTTCTGCCGCTGACGCTAAATTGATTGCTGAGCTTGATAAATATTCAACGATTGAGCTTGAGGTTGCTTCTACTGTGGCATTCTATAAATCAATTGAGGGGTATGAATTCGCTCAGGCTCTGGATGCAACTAAACGCTTAAAGCCTACTAAGGTAAATCCCTCAACAACTAAAAAGTCTCAAGCTATACTTGATTTCATTGGCGCTTAGCATTTGAAGGGCTTGCGTTAGATGAAGAAAGATGAAAGAATTAGGTGCCCAATTCACGATCTAATAACTTTTAAGAATGATCGTGATGAAGATAAGATGCTCTGGCGCTTGGTTCAAACTAGGCCGGTACAGCGTCTCCGCCGAATAAAGCAGCTTGGCTTTTCTGAGTTCGTTTATCCGGGGGCTACCCATTCGAGGTTTGCGCACAGCATCGGAGCTATGCAAATGGCTCGGCGAATGCTGGATACGCTCTATAAAGTTAACAAGATAAGACGTTTGCTAGATGATACTGATATCGAAAGGCGGGCGGCGCTAGCCGCAGCTCTTTTGCATGACATAGGGCATGGCCCATATTCTCATGTCTTTGAAGAGCTGTCAGGAGAATTTCAGCCCCACATCGATCACGAGCAATATACTTTGAATCTTATAGATTCCGAAGAGATTTCGAGTATTTTGAAGGAGTTTGATGTCTATGAAAAGACAAGAAGATTTTTTTCGGGGGAAACGAATGATATTGTTTTTGGCTCTGTAATTTCCAGTCAACTTGATTGCGATCGACTAGACTTTCTTTGCAGGGATCGGTTTCAGGTTGGAATTAAATCAAACGTAATTGATTTGGAATGGCTTTTTGATAGCTTGACTATTGAGAAAGTTGAAATTGAAAATGAAGAGGTTGAGGGCGGGTATAATTTTGTCTTTTTAGAAAAAGGGCAAAATGCAGCAGAAGAATTTGTTCATGTATATCAGAAAATGTATAAGAATGTCTATTTTCATAAAACAACAAGAGGGGTTCAGCATTTAGTAGTTGAGGCAATAAAGGAGCTGGTGCGCTCTGATGCTCCGGGCTCAGGTGATGTTCGATTGGTACAATACTTGCGCTCCGGCGGTGACTTGGAATTTTATTTTTCCATGGATGACTCTAGCGTTTTGGAGGCTCTTAATTTCGCAGCTAGATCGGATATTGGACGCGGTAGCGAGTTGTCCCGGCGTTTCTTGTGCCGGCAACCTTTTAAAGCTTTTGTCGTTCCTCATGCCGATGGTGGCGCAGTCCCTAGAAGGCGGCTTCAGAGGTTCTATAACGCTCTCGATGAAGAGAATATATGGTATAAAGAAGATAGGATATCAGAGAAGAAATATAAACAATACGATGTTACCTCTGGATTGTTCTTAAAGAATATAATAATCCTGAAGGGCGAAAATCATGTGTCGCTTGGATCTGTTAGTTCGGTTTTTGGTGATCCAATTCGGGTCGAAGTAAGAGTGTATTTTGAAGATCATGATTCTATAGAGCGTGCAGCCGAAATTTGGCGCCGGGTTGCTTAAGTTGAGTGTTGTGTAATGGGGGGGGGGCTATGAACAATACTGCGATCATCACAGGCGCGGGGTCTGGCGTGGGGCGCGCGGTGGCGCAGGCCTTCCTGAAGGATGGCTATCGCGTGGCACTCGTGGGCCGCAAGGTCGATACGCTTCAGGCCACGGCCGAAGGTTTCCCGGGGAACCGCGTGCTCATTCTCCCGGCTGACGTGACCGATCATGCGGCGGTCGATGCCCTGTTCGATGCGGTCGTAAAGGCCTGGGGCCGGGTGGATGTGGTGTTCAACAATGCAGGCATCGGCGCGCCGCCCGTGGAATGGGACGAACTCCCCATCGAACGCTGGAAGGCGGTGGTCGATACCAACCTCTCGGGCGTGTTCTTTTGCATGCGCGCGGCCTTCCGCGTGATGAAGGCGCAGAACCCGAAGGGCGGTCGCATCATCAACAATGGCTCGGTGTCGAGCTACACGCCGCGGCCCTATTCGGCGGCCTACACCGCGACGAAGCACGCGGTTCTGGGCCTCACGAAAACCGGTGCGCTCGATGGCCGCAAGCACAACATCGCCGTGGGGCAGATCGATATCGGCAATGCCCTCACCGAAATGGCCATGCCCATGACCAAGGGCGTTTTGCAGGCCAATGGCTCGATGGGCATCGAGCCGACCATGGATGTGCAGCATGTGGCCAATGCCGTGCTCCACATGGCGAGCCTGCCGCTCGAAGCCAATGTTCTCACCATGAACGTGATGGCCACCGCCATGCCCTTCGTGGGCCGGGGCTGACCGCCGATTTCACCGCCTCAAGCGCCGAATTCCCTCTCGAAACGTGGGCGCTCCTCCGCTATGCGGGGGCATCCGTTTCTCTACCGCCACAAAGGAAAAATCCCATGGGCAGCATCACCCGCATCGAAGCCGGCTCGCGCATGTCGAAAGCCGTCGTGCATGGCGACACGGTCTATCTCGCCGGCATCGTCGCCGATGACAACAGCCAGGACGTGACCGGCCAGACCAGGCAGATCCTCGCCGAGATCGACCGCCTGCTCGCACTCGCCGGCACGGACAAGTCGAAGCTCCTGCGCGCCAATATCTGGCTCAGCGACATCGCGACCTTCGGCCAGATGAACGCCGTATGGGATGCCTGGGTGAGCCCCGGCAACACCCCGGCGCGCGCCACTGTCGAGGCCTCGCTCGCGACGCCGGATTACAAGGTCGAGATCATGGTCGTTGCGGCGAAGTAAGCCGATGACCGGCGCGGCGCTCCATCCTGATGATGAGCACCGCGCCTATGTGCGCGCGGTGAAGATCATCATCAGCGCCATCCTGATGATCGCCGTGCCGCAGATCGTTTATGCCTGGGCCATCGGCAACCGTTTCCTGATCAAGGACGGTTTCGACTGGAGCTATGATGTCGTGCTCTGGGGCGTGGCGCTCGCCTGTTTCGGGCGGAGCCTGCGCGCGGAGAACCTCGCCGCGCTCGCGATCGCCGGCGTCATGTTCGTGGCGGGATGCCACACGGCCAATGACCTCTGGGACAAGATCATGACCGGGCGCCGGCCGGAATTCTGGGTCGCGGGCTGGTCGAGCTTTACCATGGTGTTCATTGCGCTGCTGCTGCTCGGGGTGATGTGGCGCTTCCGGAAATCCGATAACGCGCTGGTGGCCGCGACGTGGCTTTCGAGCCGCAATTCCATCATCATCACCCTGTGTTTTGCGGCGATCAGCCTGTTCGCCCGCACCCGGGAAAGCCAGGGAGCGGAGATCGCGCTGGACCTGCTGGCGATCGGCCTCTCGTTCCAGGCGGTCTACGCCATCTTGACGAAACTTCGCTGGTATACCAAACGGGAAGAAACCGAGGAGAGCCGGGGCTAGAGCATTTTCAGGCGAAGTGGGCACCGGTTCGCGCCAGGAAAATGCGACAAAGAAAAGAGAGAGCATTTTCAAGCGAAGCATGTCCCCGCGAAGGCGGGGATGGGCACCGGTTCGCGCCAGGAAAATGCGACAAGGATAAAGAGATAAAGCATCCGATCTCATCCGGTCAGATCGAAAAAATGCTCTCGCGGCCGACGGCAAAGCAAAGGGCGTCCGGCGGGCGCCCTTCTTGTTGCGGGAGCGGGCGCGCCGATCAGGCGGCGCGCACCGTGCGCAGGAAGGTATCGACCCGCACGCGCATCATCACGCTTTGCTCGGCAAGTTCCTTCGAGGCCGCGAGCACCTGCTCGGCAGCGGCACCAGTATTCGCGGTGGCCGAGGTGACAACCGAGATGCCATGCGAGGCATGCTCGGTGCCGGCCGCGACCTGCTGCACATTCTCCGAGATCCCTTGCGTCGCGGCACTCTGCTCGGTGACCGCGACCGCGATGGAGGAGGCGACCTGGTTGATCTCCTCGATCATCGAGGTGATCTCGCGGATGGCGTTGATCGAATCCCCCGAGGCGCTCTGAATGGCGTTGACATGCTCGGCGATGACATCGAGCGCACGCGTGGTCTGGGTAGCGAGTTCCTTCACTTCGCTGGCCACCACGGCAAAGCCGCGTCCCGCCT
>JADCCH010000313.1 GCA_020252865.1 Methylobacterium sp. | reverse complement strand
GACGATACGCGTCTTCAGGTGCGTGGCGAGGCACAATCGCCCTTCATGCCCGGACAACGAACCTTCGTCGCCTGGCAGCCGGAAGCGGGGACCCTTGTCGCCTCGGCTCAGGCCTGAGGTTATTGCAACGCGCCGCACCTTGGCGCAAGCTGATCGAAATGTCGTCGGTTGCCTCCCCGAAGCCCGATATCACTGCAACGCGCCTTTGCGTGGGTTTTGTTCTGGCGCGCCATTTCACCCTGACCGCCTTTGCGAATTTCATCGATACGCTCCGTCTTGCCGCTGATGAAGGCGATCGCTCGCGCCCCATTCATTGCAAATGGGTCGTCATGTCGGCGACCGGGCGCGCGACTGCCTCGAGTTCGGGCGTGCAGATCGTGCCGGAAGCCGGCCTGACAGACCCCAGGCAATTCCACTACATCGTTGTGGTCGGTGGCCTGCTGCATCGCGGCGAACAGATCGATGAATCCACTGCGAATTATATCCGGCAAGCTGCGGCGGCGGGAACACCCCTGATCGGGGTTTGTACGGGCTCGTTCATCCTCAAGCGCCTTGGACTCCTGGAAGAACGCAAGACCTGCGTTTCCTGGTATCATCGCAACGACTTTATCGAGGAATTCGGCGTCGCGCCGATTGCCGACCAGCTCTATATCATCGACGGCGACCGGATCACTTGTTCGGGTGGTGCCGGCGTCGTCGATCTTGCCGCAGAACTGGTCGAGAAGCATGTGGGTGCACGGGCGGCAAGAAAGAGCCTGAATGTCATGCTGCTGGATGAGCAGCGCGCCGCCCACTCGGCCCAGCCGACACCGCATGTTGCGCCGACAGCCGCGGATGCGCGCGTCCGGCGGGCTGCTCTTGCCATGGAACAGGCCATGGCAAACCCCATCGCGATTGCCGACCTCGCTGCCCGGATCGGCGTCAGCGAACGCCAGCTCGACCGGTTGTTCCGCATTGAACTCGGTGCCAGCCCGGCGGAAACCTATCGCACCATGCGGCTCGACTATGGCCATTGGCTGCTTTCGAACACGAAGCGCAGCATCGGCGAGATTGCCGCCATGACGGGATTTGCCGATGGCGCGCATTTCGCCCGCGTCTATCGCAAGCGTTTTGGCGTGAACCCCCGAGGGATCCGCCAGCGTGGCGATATCACCAACGCTGAAGCCCCAGCGGATCGGCGTCTTTTCAAATCCTGACCCGGCGGGGATAATTTACAAGTTAAATGGCGGGAATATTCTCGAATTGATCGCCCAAGTCGCGCATGCTCCACAAAATTTGGAGCGTCGTGCCATGAAGTTTTCCGCTCTTTCCGTTTTTCTGCAAGGCCTTAAGGGCAATCGCGACTGGCCGGCCCAATGGCGAATGCCAGAGCCGAAAGCGTCTTATGACGCCATTATCGTCGGTGCGGGCGGGCATGGCCTCGCCACGGCCTATTACATGGCGAAAGAGCACGGGATGAGGAACATCGCCGTTCTCGAAAGAGGCTGGCTTGGCGGCGGAAACACCGGACGCAACACGACGATTGTCCGCTCCAACTACCTGTGGGAAGAATCCGAGGGCATCTACGAACATGCGATGAAGCTCTGGGAAGGCCTCAGCCACGAGCTCAACTACAACGTGATGTATTCCCCGCGCGGCGTGATGATGCTGGCGCACAACATCCATGATGTGCAGGTTTTCAAGCGCCATGTGCACGCCAACCGCCTCGCCGGCATCGACAATGAATGGCTGACCGCAAAGCAGGCGAAGGAATTCTGCCCGCTGCTCAACATCGAAAGGAATATCCGCCACCCGGTGATCGGGGCGTCGTTGCAACGGCGCGGTGGCACGGCCCGCCATGATGCGGTAGCCTGGGGCTATGCCCGCGGGGCGGATCGCCTCGGGGTCGATATCATCCAGAATTGTGAAGTGACCGGCATCCGGCGCGACGCCTCGGGTGCCGTTTCCGGGGTTGAAACGGCGAAGGGCTTCATCGCCACCAAGCGCGTCGGGATCGTCGCGGCAGGCAATACCTCCGTCATTATGGCGATGGCCGGGGTGCGCATGCCGCTCGAAAGCTACCCGTTGCAGGCGCTGGTGTCCGAGCCCGTCAAGCCGATGATGTCCTGCGTGGTGATGTCGAACACGGTCCATGCCTACATGTCGCAATCCGACAAGGGCGAACTGGTCATCGGTGCCGGGACGGATGCCTACACCTCCTATTCGCAGACCGGCGGGCTTCATATCGCCACCCATACGCTGGACGCGATCTGCGAGCTTTTCCCGGCCGTGCGTCGCCTCCGGATGCTTCGCAACTGGGGCGGTATCGTCGACGTGACGCCGGATCGCTCGCCCATCATCGGCAAGACGCCGGTTCCGGGTCTGTTCGTCAATTGCGGTTGGGGCACGGGCGGGTTCAAGGCGACGCCGGGATCCGGCCATGTCTTTGCCGATCTCGTGGCGCGCGGCGAACCCAATGCCATCGCCGCCCCCTTCACCATCGATCGTTTTCGCACCGGCCGCCTTATCGACGAGGCGGCCGCCGCGGCGGTTGCGCATTAACAGAAAGACAAGCCGATGCTGCTGATCCGTTGCCCCTACTGCGAGATGGAACGGCCGGAACTCGAATTCCGCTATGGTGGCGAGGCGCATGTGGCTCGCCCGCCGGACCCCATGGCGACCACGGACGAGGAATGGGCCGAGTACCTCTATTTCCGGTCCAACCCGCGCGGCGTGCATGCCGAACGCTGGCGCCATATCCACGGCTGCGGCCGGTTCTTCAATTGCATCCGCGATACGGTGAGTGACCGGATCACCCTGACATACAAGGCGGGCGAAGCGCGGCCGAACCTCGACAAAGGTGGGGCATGAGCGAACCATTCCGGATTGCGGGCACCAAGGGGCGCCCGATGCGCTTCGTTTTTGACGGAATCGCCTATCAAGGCCGCGCGGGCGATACGCTGGCATCGGCCCTCCTCGCCAATGGCGTGCATCTGGTTGGCCGTTCCTACAAGTATCACCGTCCCCGCGGCATCCTTTCCGCCGGTGCCGAGGAGCCAAATGCCCTGGTTGCCGTGACACGCGGACCGGGGCGGATGACGCCGAACCTGCGTGCGACACAGGTCGAGCTTTTCGACGGGCTCACGGCCTCGAGCCAGAATTGCTGGCCATCGCTCGCCTTCGATGCGGGCGCGATCAATGATCTTGCCGGCAAGTTCTTCTCCGCAGGGTTCTACTACAAGACCTTCATGGGTCCGAAGGCGGCGGGGAGCGCGCTCTGGACAAGGGTTTTCGAGCCGATTGTTCGGCAGGCCGCAGGTCTTGGTGCCCGCACGACCGAGCCGGACCCGGATCGTTACGCCCAGTTCCATGCCCATTGCGATGTCCTGATCTGTGGCGCCGGCCCTGCTGGTATCGCAGCGGCGCTGGCAGCGGGCCAATCCGGCAAGGATGTCATTCTCTGCGATGAACAGGCTGAACTTGGTGGTTCGCTGCTGCATGAAGCAACGGCCAGCATCGACGGGAAGCCGGCGCGGGATTGGCTCGCGGGCGCTCTGGCCGAGCTGCGAAGCTTTGCCAATGTGCGGTTGATGCCGCGCACGCAGGCTTTCGGCTATTATGCGCAAAACTTCGTCGCGCTGTCGGAACGCGTCGCGGATCACCTCCCGGAAATGCCCGAGGGCGCGCGCGAGCGACTCTGGCAGGTGCGTGCCAAGGAAGTGGTGATCGCGACGGGTGCGATCGAACGCCCGCTCGTCTTTCCCGGCAATGACCGCCCCGGCGTGATGCTCGCCGAAGCCGCGCGCCTTTATCTCAACCGCCACGGTGTCAAGGTTGGTTCTCGCGTGGTGATCGTGACCGCGCATGACAGCGCATATCGCATGGCACTCGACCTGGCCGCGGCAGGAACCACCGTCGCTGCCATCGTCGATACCCGCGCGAATCCGCCAGCATCGCGTGTGGAAGAAGCGCGGAACGCGGGCTTGCGGGTTGTCACGTCAGGCACCGTGACCGGCACGAAGGGCCGGCTTCGGGTTTCGAGCGTCGGGATCGCTGTCGTCACCGGCGGCGGGGTCGGCCAGCCGGAATGGCTGGCTTGCGACGCGGTCCTGATGTCGGGCGGCTGGACGCCGAGCGTGCATCTCTACTCGCAGTCTCGCGGCAAGGTCATCTGGAGCGAGGATCGCCAGATGTTCCTGCCGGGCGTCTCGGTGCAGGCCGAGCGTTCCGCTGGCGCGTGCAAGGGGTCATTCGCCCTGTCGGAGATCCTGAAGGAGGGGTATCGGGCCGGAGGAGAGGCTTCGGGCACCGCGCGCCACCGTGATTTTTCGGTCTCCGGAGATTCCGGGACCGGGGGCGGCATGATGGGGCGCCTGCCCCGGCCGGCCGGTGGCAAGGGCAAGGCCTTTGTCGATTTCCAGAACGATGTCAAAGCCGACGATATCGATCTTG
>JADCCH010000312.1 GCA_020252865.1 Methylobacterium sp. | reverse complement strand
CGCGGCGAAGATCGCGGCCGGTTCTGCATCATCCGGCAGCGGGTAATCCATGAAGGACGCAGCCAGCCGGAAGGCGAGCGCGACATTGCGCGCGACTTCCGCAAGGTCGGCCTTGTCGAGCGGCAGGCCCATCGCATCGGCCATCAGGCGGGCATGGGCCTCGGGATCGGGGAGAGGGTTCTGTGGCATCGAGGGTCCGGTTCAGCCTGCGAGCGAGGCGATATAGGCGCGCCAGCCGCCGAGAGGGGAGATGTCCGTGGAACCGATGAGGCCCTCGGGTTCAACCAGAAAACCCTTTGGCGCGGTGCCATCCGAGAGTTTCAGGGTGCCGATGCCGAGGGGACTGGGAATGCCCGCGATGAAGCGCCCGAAACCGGCCGGCGGCAGCGCCCAGACCTCAGTCGCGATGGCGTGACCCGTGCCCGCTGCCACACGCAAGAGGCCGGGGCGTCTGGGCGGCCCGCCCGCCAGCGCGTGCAGCCGGTAATCCGGCGCGGTGGGAAGGGCGCGGCGAAAAACGCCGCCATTGGAGGTCAGTTCATGGTTCAGCGGCATGCCCGAGAGATGCGCACCCACGACGACGATCTCGATGAGCCCGTCACGGCCGGGATCATCGAACGCGGTCGCGGCGGGAAGCGGCGCGCCCGTCGCGCCCATCGTCACGCCGCTCGCCTGGTGGAAGGCGCGCGCCATCGCCGCGAGCCGGCCATCCGCGCCCGATGGTGCGATGAAGGTGAGGCCCGCCGCGCGGCCATCCGCGCGGAACGGCCCCGGTGCAGCACAGGCCGCAAGATCGAGCAGGTTCACGAAATTGGTGTAGGTGCCGCAGCGGCTGTTCGGGCCGATCGGATCGGCAGCAAGATCGGCCACGGTCGGCGAAACGGGTGTTGTCGGCACGGCGAGCATGCTCACCTGCCGCCAGATCGGCGCGATGGCCAGTTTCAACTCCGCGAGGCGATATTGCGCCCGGAAGAGCGTGCTAGCATCGAACTTTTCCGCGCCAGCGATGATGCCGCGCGTCACCGGATGCAGGCTCGCGGCATGGCTGGCGAGGAAACCGGCAATCGCCGCATGGCGCTCCGCCACCCACGGTCCCTCATAGAGAAGTGCCGCGGTTTCGAAGAAGGCGGTGAAATCAACCGGCACCAGGTTCGCGCCGAGGCTTTCAAGCTGCGCAAGGCCGGCGTGATACGCCTTTTCCTGCAGGCCATCGCCAAAAAAGCGCAGATCCTGCGCGCGTGGCACACCGATCACCGGATGCGGCTCGCTCGCCTGCTGCGGCACCAGCGGCACGGCGCGGCTGAACGGATCGGCCGGGTCCGGGCCGGCCATCGCGGCGAAGGCCGCCCAGGCATCCTCCATGAGGAGCGCGAAGACCGAGACGCAATCGAGCGTGCGGCAGGCGGGAACCACGCCCCGGCCGGGCAGGGCACCAACACTCGGCTTGAGCCCCACGACGTTGTTCAGCGCGGCAGGCACGCGGCCCGAACCGGCCGTATCCGTGCCAAGCGCAAAACTGACAAGCCCCCGCGCCACCGCCACCGCCGAACCGGAGGAGGAGCCGCCGGGCACCAGCGCGGGGTCGATTCCATTCCGCGGAATGGGATAAGGCGAGCGCACGCCCACAAGGCCTGTCGCGAACTGGTCGAGATTGGTTTTTCCGATGAGGATCGCGCCGGCCGCCTTCGCGCGGGCGATGACTGCGGCATCTTCCGCCGGCCAATAGGCGAAATCCGGGCAGGCAGCCGTGGTGGGCATGCCGGCTGCGTCGATATTGTCCTTCGCCGCGAAGGGCAGGCCCCAGAGCGGGAAGATCACGGGGTCGAAGGGGGGCAGGGCTTGCGCGGCGGCGATGGTCTCGGCCTCGGGCGCAAGCGTGATGAAGATGCCGGGATCACCCGCGGCCGCGATGCGCCGGTAGGCTTCGCGGAGGATGTCGGCCGGTTTGCCCCGGGCCTTGTAATAGGCGTGCAGGCTCTCGCGGGTGAAGGGGAGCGCGCTGGTCATCATGCATTTCCGGGCAGGAAGAAGGGGAAGGCGGCCGCGAGGCCGGAGGAATTGGCTGCGCTTTCTCGCGCGGGTTGGCAAAAAATTTTGCAAAAGCAATGCCAGAATCCGATATATCGGGATTGTGTGAGGAACATGAGCAGAAACAGTGATTTGACGGAACCTGGCTTCAGGCGGCCGATTTGCCTCGTTTATTGGCAAAGCGCATGATGGATGCAAACCACGTCAACATGCATCAATCATGATCAGCATGGTGATGCGTTTGGAGCGCCTGCGATTCTGGTTTACCGAAGAAAAATCCAGTCTTTCGCTGGCTGCGAGAACCATGCGGGGCATGGCGCGGAAAAGGATCTAGGCGAGAGACATGGGAGCGGAGCGGCTCTCACGCTCGGGGCGGAACAGGTTCCATGACACGCATCATTTCGGCCATCGCCGTGTTTTCCGGTTCGAATTCCGGTGGCCATGAGGCTTATGCCGTGGGGGCGAAGGCGCTTGGCGCGGAACTCGCGCGCCGCGGCATCCGGCTTGTCTATGGTGGCACGAACAAGGGGCTGATGGGCGTGCTGGCCGATGCCGTGCTCGACGGGGGAGGTGAGGCGCATGGCGTGATCACCGAGCGTCTGGCCGCCAGGGGGCACGGCCATCCCGGCCTGACCGTGAGCGAAACGGCGACCGACATGCGCGCGCGGAAGCGCCGCATGGCCGATCTCGCCGATGCCTTCATCGCGCTTCCCGGCGGCATCGGCACGCTCGAGGAATTCATGGAGGTCTGGACGCTGAACCAGCTCGGCGAGTTCGCGAAACCGGCCGGATTGCTGAACATTCGCGGCTTTTATGATCCCCTCATGGGCATGATCGACCACATGATCGCCGAGAGCTTCCTGCCGCCGCAGCATCGCGATGGCATCGTGCTCGATGCCTCGCCCGCCGCGCTCATCGACGGGCTCATCACCTTTCGGCCGGTCACGGTGGCGAAGTGGCTGGAACCGGCGCGGTGATAAGGCGCGACCCCAGCTGATCCGCGAATTTCGCGGCGGCCACCGGCAGCGCGCGGCCGCGCAGCTGGCCGATGGCGAGGCGCGCGGGCTGAATGTCACGCGGGTCGATCGGCTTCGCCAAGAGGCCATAGCGCTCCCGATCCCCCGGCGGCGCGCCGATCTCGATCTGGAAGGTGATGGCCAATTCCGTGCGCACGAAATTGCGCAGGAATTCGAAGGAATTTGACTCCACAGCCGGGTCCAGGCGGAAGGAGGCGCGCGCGGTCGCCTCATCCAGCAATTGCCGGCCGGAATAGGAGCGATCGGGCAGGGCGAGCGGAAAATCCGCGCAATCCCGCAGGCGCAGCGTCGCCCTGTTCGCGAGCGGGTGGCTCGCCTGCATGATCGCCATCACCCGTTGCTCGGCCGAACCGATGATCTGGAATTCCGGCAGGGGCTGGGGCCTGAACACCAGCGCGAGATCGACCTCGAATTCGGTCAGGGCGCGCAGGGCATCCCGGTGGTCGAGCACGCGGATCGAGA
Source organism: Methylobacterium sp. (assembly GCA_020252865.1). Taxonomy (GTDB): domain Bacteria; phylum Pseudomonadota; class Alphaproteobacteria; order Rhizobiales; family Beijerinckiaceae; genus Rhabdaerophilum. The sequence goes on along the minus strand of JADCCH010000312.1, from coordinate 2,038 downwards.
AATTCACGAGCGGAAACTCGCGACGATAGGCGGCGACCATGTTGGGCATAAGATCATAGGCCAGCGCCTGGGAGCACGCGATGGAAATGGTGCCTCGCCGGAAGCCTGACAAATCCTCGACCTGCGAGCGCACGCGGCTGAGTTCCGCGAGCTGCGCCCGGAAATGCCGGATGATCAGTTCACCCGCCGCATTCAGGCGCACGCCCCGCGGCAGGCGCTCGAAGATCGGTGTCCCCAGCTCCTCCTCGAAATCTTGGATGCGGCGATTGAGGGCGGAAGCGGTGAGATTGAGCTTCTCCGCCGCGCTGCGGATGGAGCCTGATCGCGCGACGACATCGATATAGCGCAGAAAACGCACATGGCGCATGGCTTCTCCCTGGCGGTGAGTTTTTCGAACAGCTCTGAGCAGAAATGAGCAGAGGACAGCAACAGTCAACTCCGCCTAGCGTTCCCGCCCAGTCAAGGATCATCTTTTTCTGGAGGAATGCCGATGTCTCTCCCGCTTTCCCGTCGCGCTTTCGGCCTCGGTGCCGGCGCGCTGCTCGCCGCCTCGGGGCTCACGCTGCCGGTGCGGGCGCAGGGCCTCGTGAAGGCCGAGATGATCCTGAACTGGCGCTATCAGGGCCCGCAGAGCTGGTTCTTCCAGGCGCAGGATATGGGTTTCCTCAAGGAGGAGGGCGTCGAGCTCGAGATCGACCAGGGCGAGGGCTCGGCGGCGGCGATCACCAAGGTCGCGACCGGTGCCTATGATGTCGGCTTCGGCGACATGAATGCGCTGATCGACCTGGTCTCGAAAAAGCCGGATGAAGCGCCGCTCGCGGTCTATGCGATGTTCAACAATCCGCCCTTCACCATCGCGGTGCGGCGCGACGGCCCGATCAGGACCCCGAAGGATCTCGAAGGCAAGACCATCGGCGGCCCGGCGAACGATGCCGCGCTGAAGCTTTTCCCGGCCTATGCGAAGCTCGCCGGCATCGATCCCGCCAAGGTGACGATCACCAACATGGCGCCGAACCTGCGCGAGCAGATGCTCCAGCGCGGGCAGGTGGATGCGGTGTTCGGCTTCGTGAACACGATTTCCTTCTCCGCGCGCCTTGCCGGCATCGATCCGGACAAGGATTTCCGCTTCATCAATTACGTCGATGCGGGGATGGATCTCTATTCGAACACCCTCGTCGTAAGCCGCAAACTCGCGAAGGACAACCCAAAGGCCGTTTCGGGCATCGTCCGCGCCTTCAATCGCGGCCTTTCGGAAACCCTGAAGGATTTCGACAAGGCGGTGGATGCGGTGGCCCGGCGCGAGCCGCTCATCAAGAAGGACATCGAGAAGGCGCGCCTCATCGCCACCCTGAAGGCCGAGATGAGCCACCCGGATACCGCGAAGATCGGCATCGGCGACGTGGACGAGGCCCGCTTCAAGCGCGGAATCGCGATCGTGGCGGAGGCGAACCAGCTGCCGCGCCTGCCGGCGGTGGATGAGGTGTTCAGCCGCGCCTTCCTGCCGCCGGCGGGCGAGCGCATCAAGGCTCTCGGCGTCTGACAAAACCGAACAGAGAAAAGAGAATTCACCGTGAAACTCGGTCTTGAAAACAAGGTCGCGGTCATCACCGGCCCGGCCAAGGGCATGGGTGCGGCCGTTACGCGCGCCTTCGGCGCGGAAGGCTGCCACCTCGCGCTCGTGGGCCGCGATACGCTCGCCATCGAGCCGGTCGCGGCAAAAATGCAGGCGCTCGGCTGCAAGGTGATCGTCGTTCCGACCGATCTCACCGATGCCGCGGCCTGCGAGGCCATGGCCGGAACCGTTCTGAAGGCTTTCGGCCAGATCGACATCCTCGTGAATGTCGCCGGCGGCTCCGGCCCGATGGGCAAGACCGGCTGGGAAACGAGCCCCGAGGAATTCGACGAGATTGTCACCCTCAACATGAATGGCTGTTTCCACACGATGCGCGCGATCGTCCCCGCGATGATCGCGCGGAAATACGGCAAGATCGTCAATGTCGGCGGCACCTTCGGCATGCGGGGCAGGGCGGGGCGGATG
>JADCCH010000311.1 GCA_020252865.1 Methylobacterium sp. | reverse complement strand
GTTCCGTCAGCTTGATGAGTTGCGCGATCTGCTCCTCGCTCGCATCGGTGTCGAGCTTGAAGATGAGGCGGATCGCCTTGAAGCCCACGGGGGCTTCCTTGTCCACGCCCAAAGTCCCGCGGAAATCGAGGTCGCCCTCGGCGGTCACATGGCCGGCGCGCAAGGGAATGTTGAGCGCGGTTGAAACCGCCTTCAGCGTCACGCCGGCGCAGGCGACCAGTGCTTCCAGCAGCATGTCCCCGGAGCAGAGTTCCGCGCCCGAGCCGCCGGTCAGCGGATGGAGGCCCGCTTCCGCAATCGCGCGACCCGTTTCAAGCTTGCAGGCGATTTTCGCCTCGTCAATCTCCCCCGTGGCGCGAAGGGTGATGATGGCTGCCCTCTGATCCTCGCGATACTTCGCCTTCAGCGGCGCCTGAAGCGCGCGGAGGGCTTCGGCGTCGATCACGGTCTCGGACATCATCCACCTCGTTGGCCGGCTACCACCAGAAGGCGGCGGTTTCGTTCTTGCCGGGCGCGGGGCTGGATTGGCCTTCCGTGAGCGATCCGTCAAGCGCATCGAGCACGCGACGGCTTAACGCATGGAATTCGTCGGAGCGCCGGTCGCGCGGGCGGGGGAGATCGACGCCGATCTCCGTGAAGATGCGACCCGGCTTCGGCTGCATCACCACGATGCGATCGGCAAGCGTCACGGCCTCATCCACGTCATGCGTGACGATCAGCAGGCTCACGCGGTCGGTTTCCCACAAGGCGAGCAGATGCTCATGCAGGGAAGCGCGCGTGAAGGCATCCAGCGCCGAGAAGGGCTCATCGAGCAGCAGCACCTTGGGCTGGGTCACGAGCGCGCGGGCAATCGCCACGCGCTGGGCCTGCCCGCCCGAAAGCTCGCGCGGCCAGCGTGTCTCGTAGCCGGCAAGGCCGATGCGCAGCAGCGCGCGGCCCACACGCGCCTCGCGTTCCGCCCTGGGCAGATGCGCGATGCCGAAGGCGATGTTGTCCGCCACACTGAGCCAGGGCAGCAGGCGCGGCTCCTGGAAGATGATGCCGACATCCGCCGAGGGCTCATGCAGATCCGCGCCATCGAGTTCAATCGTGCCGGCCGAGGGGGCATCGAGGCCCGCCACGAGGCGCAGAAGCGTGGTCTTCCCGCAGCCCGAGCCGCCAACCATCGCGACGATCTCTCCCTGCGCGATCTCCAGCGCGATGTTGCGCAACGCCTCCTGCCCGCCGGGGAAGATGCGCGAAACCTGATCGAGCTTCAGCATCAGCCTTTCTCCCTCAGTTCTTCTCTGTGGTCGAAAGATCATCGCGCCAGCGCAGGAGGGGGCGCGTGGCGGCAGCAAGCAAGGCATCCGTGAGGAAACCGAGAAAGGCGAAGGAGAGGATCGCAGAGACGATCAGATCGGAGCGGCCGACCTGCTGGCCATCGACCAGCAGGAAGCCGAGGCCTTCGCTGGCACCCATGATCTCCGCCGCGACCACGAACATCCAGCCAAGGCCGAGGCCGGCGCGGAGCGATGTGATCAGCGCCGGAAGAGTCGCAGGCAGCAGGATGCGGCGCCCGGTTTCCAGCTTCGAAAGGCGGAAGACGCGCCCCACCTCGATCACCTTGCGATCGATCGAGAGCACGGCACCGAGCACGCCGAGATACACGGGGAAGAACACGCCCACGGCGATCAGGGTGATTTTCGAGGCCTCGAAGATGCCGAACCACAGGATGAACAGCGGCACCCAGGCGATGGAGGGCACCGCGCGAAGCGCCTGGATGGTCGGGTCGATTAGCCGGCGAACCAGCGGAACAGCGCCCGACAGCGTGCCGAGCACGATGCCCGCGCCCGCGCCCAACACGAAGCCGAGACCCACGCGCCAGCCTGTGGCCAGCGCATGGCGGAACCATTCGCCGGAAGCGATGAGTTCGCCGAGGGTCGCAGCGATTCTCGAGGGCGGCGGCGTGAAGCGTCCCTCCAGCCAGCCCGCGCGCACGCCCCATTCGAGGCCGATGGCGAGCAGAACGGGAAGGATCAGCCCGATCCAGCCTTTCCAGGTGAAAGCGCGCCGGGCGGGGCCCGACGCGGTATCAGCGCGCTGCGACGCAAGCGGGATATCGCTCACGGGATGGGCCTCTCCTTGTCAGGCGGCGAGATGCGCCGTGAACCTGGGCTCGATGAGGGAGGCGACAACCCCCTTCACGTCAATATCCGCCTTGATCACGCCCGCTTCCTGCAGCGCCACCCCGGCGGCGGTGATGGTTTCGGCCTGCACCTTGCCGATCACGCTGGTCGAAAGATCGGTGCGGGTCAGCTGCCGGGCGATCACCGGCTCCGGCAGGCGGGCAGCCGCCACGAGCGCGGCCTCGACGGGCTTGATATCGGCCAAAGCGGCCTTGCGGGCCGCTTCATAGACATTGATCACGCGCCTCACGATTTCCGGGTTCCTTTCGGCGAAGGCGGTCGGCGTGTTCAGGATCCCCCAGGTGTTGTGCTCGGGCCTGCGATGGAAAAGGGTCGCACCATCCTCGAGTTCAGCGGCAGCCATCAGCGGATCGAGGCCCGCCCAGGCATCGACATCCCCACGGGCGAGTGCCGTGCGGCCATCGGCATGCTGCAGCAGCACGAGGCGCGCGTCACGCTCCTTCAGGCCAGCTTCGGCCAGCGCGCGGATGAGAAAGATATGCGGATCGGTGCCGCGCGTCACGGCGATCGACTTGCCCTTGAGATCCGCCACCTTCTCGACGCCCTTGCCGGGCTTCGTGACAAGAGCGGTCCATTCCGGGCGCGAGAAAACCGAGATGGACTGGATCGGGTTGCCATTGATCCTGCCGAGCAGGGCGGCGGCACCGGCCGTGGAGCCGAAATCGATCGAGCCGGCATTGAGGAATTCCAGCGCCTTGTTCGAACCGGCCGATTGCACCCAGCGGATCGTGATGTTGTCTTTCTCGAACTCCTTTTCGAGAAGCTTCCGGTCCCGCAGGATCAGGCTCAGCGGGTTGTAGGTCGCCCAATCGATGCGAATTTCCTTGATGGCCTGCGCGCGCAGCACGGAGGGCGCGGCGATCACGCCGCCAAGAATGACACCGAGGGCGTGGCGGCGGGAAACGGAGGAGGTCATTGGCGGGCTCCAGCGAAGCGGTATTGAAGAACGAAATGTTCCTTTTGTCGAACAATTCGATATACCGAACGCGACGACCTCGCAAGCAGAATGTCCTTCTCTTGTTCCATGAAGTGCGGTGCGCTTTTGCCGGGGGCATTCGGGGGCCGCAGGAAATTCTTGCCCTCAGGGTCAAAATGGCACCCCCACCTCAAGTCGTGCTTGCCTAGTTTAGAATCATTCGAAAGAATGCGCGCATGTTCGGGTCCATGTAATGAGGTATCGCGATGGGGTTCCTGTCGGTGTTTTCCACGCGCAAGCGCGTCGCCGAACTCACGGAGCGAGAGGTTCTGGCGCTGGCCATCGCCAATGAGGAAGAGGACAGCCGCATCTACCAGAGTTTCGCCGAGGCCTGCGCGACGGAGTTTCCGGCCTCCGCACGGCTCTTCGAAGGCATG
>JADCCH010000310.1 GCA_020252865.1 Methylobacterium sp. | reverse complement strand
TCGCGTCAAGAAAATGCGACAAAGATAGAGAGAGCATTTTCAAGCGAAGTGGTTTCCGGTTCGCGTCAAGAAAATGGGATCAACCAAAGAGATCGAGCATTCGATCAGATCGGAAAATGCTCTGACGACAGGAACCGGAAAAGAGGAGCCAAGGTCGATGCTTTCCCTGTTCCGAATGCGGGTCGGCCGAGCCGTGCGCCGCTCATGACGATCCCGCCACCGCGGGTCGCATGGCCGAAATCGGTGCGATCCTTCCCGCCCGGATCGGCGGTGCGCCATCACCCGCCGATCGTCTTCTGCGGAATGCCCGGCGGCTTCGGCAAGGCCGCGCGGCCTCAGGCGAGGTCGCACCGGTGAAGGCGGCCACCCTGCATGATGATCCGGAGGTTCTTCTCCGGTTCGGAAAGGAGCGTGATGTCCTTCAGCGGGTTGCCCGCGCAGAGGATCATGTCGGCCAGCGCCCCCTCGCGGATCACCCCGAGGCGGCCGGTTTCCTGCAGGATTTCCGCGTTCAGGCTGGTGGCGGAGCGCAGGATGTCCGCCGGCTTCTGCGCCCGCCCGCGGATCGTGAACTCGTAGGACTGGGCATATTCCATCTCGCCCATGAGATCGGTGCCGAAGCCCATCTTCGTGCCGGCGCGCTCACAGATATCGAGCATGGCGATGCCCGCCTTGTTCACGAGATCGAGCTTCTCCATGACGAAAGGCGTGAGCCCCAGGCGGGTGCCGTGTCGGGCCGTCACCTCGTAGCAGACAAGGGTGGGCACCACATAGGCGTTGCGATCCCGCACGAAGGCGGCGGTCTCGGAATCGATGAAATTCGCATGCTCTACCGTGCGGATGCCCGCCCCCACCGCGTGGCGGATCGCCTCGCTGGTATAGGTATGGGCGCAGACATATTTGCCGCGCGCGGCAGCCTCGCGAGCACAGATCTCCAGCTCTTCCTTTGAGAATTGCACGCCTTCCAGCGGATCGGAGGGCGAACCGACTCCGCCGGAGGCCATCACCTTGATATGGTCCGCGCCCTTGCGGATCTCGTTGCGCACGGTGCGGCGCATCTCCTCCGGGCCATCGACGATGCGTGAGAAGAAAACGAAGGCGTTGGCATTGTAGTCTATGTCGTAGCGGCTATCCGTGCGGCGGCGATGGTCGCCATGCCCGCCGGTTTCGGTCAGCGCCGGGCCGCCCACATAGAGCCGCGGGCCGGGGATGAAGCCCTGCGCCACCCCATCGCGGATGCCCACATCGCCTCCGCCGACATCGCGCACGCTGGTGAAGCCGCGATCGAGCATCGCCTTGATGCGTGGAACGGCGCGCGCGGTCATCAGCGTCAGCGGCACGGTCTCGTTGCGGGAGGCCGCGAGGCTGATCGCGAAGACATGGACATGCGCGTCGATGAGGCCGGGCAGCAGGGTTTGCCCGCCACAATCGATCACGCGCGCGCTCTCGGCCCTGATGGGCTTGTCGGAAACGGCCTCGATCCGGTCATCGACGACCAGCACATTCATGCCGGGCACGGCTTCGTCGCCATGGCCATCGAACAGGGCGGCATTCGTCAGAAGGATCGAGGACATGGCAGGACCTTTATGCGGGGTGTCATCGGAGTTTCGGATCGAGCAGGTCACGCAGCCAGTCACCGACGATGTTGATCGAGACGAGCAGCACGACAAGGGTGAGAGCAGGGAAGACGACGACCCACCACTCGCCCGAATAGAGATACCCATAGCCGATGCGGATCAAGGTCCCGAGCGAAGGCTGCGTCGGCGGCATCCCGAAACTCAGGAACGAGAGGGTCGCCTCGGCCATGATCGCGAAGGCGATATCGAGGGTCGCCAGAACGAAGATCGGGTTCAGCACATTGGGCAGGATATGCCGGAACATCAGCACGGGATGCCCGCGCCCGGCGAGTTGGGCGGCAGCCACGTAATCCTTCTGCCGCTCCACCAGCACCGCGCCGCGCACCAGCCGCGCGAAATGCGGCCAATGCGAAATGCCCAGCGCAAGAACGACAATCGGCATCGCGAGCGCCGCGCGCTTGTCGTTCGGCAGCAGGGACTGGCTCACCCCGCCGATCAGCAGCGCGAGCATCATCGCCGGGAAGGTGAACTGGATATCGGCGATGCGCATCACGATGCTGTCGACGAGGCCGCCGAAATAGCCGCTGACCAGCCCCGCAATCGTGCCGAGCGTGACCGAGATCGAGACCGCCAGAAGGCCCACGAGCAGCGAGACACGCAGGCCATAGAGCAGCAGCGAGGCGAGGTCCGCGCCCTGGCTGTCCGTTCCGAGAAGAAAACGCGGATCACCCTTCGCCATGAAGGCCGGAGGCAGGTGGCTGTCCAGAAGGTCAAGCGTCGCGAGATCATAGGGATTCGTGCGGGCGATCCAAGGCGCGAAAATCGCGCAGGCCAACACGAGAGCGAGGGCGAAAAGCGCAACAAGCGTCACCGGCGTTGCGAGGAGGCTGCCGGCCACGGGGTGCCGGCGAAGCCGCTGGAGCAGGGTTGCCTCGCCTGGCGTGTGGGGCGTCATCCACCCGCTCCGTGCGCGAGTGAGCGGATGCGCAGGCGCGGATCGGCAATGGCATAGAGGAGATCGACGACGAGGTTGATCGAAACGAAGAACAACGCGGCGGCCATCAGGAAGGCGGAGATCAACGGCACATCGGTCTGTGACAGGGCCTGCAGGAACAGTGTGCCCATGCCGGGCCACTGGAAGACCTGCTCCACCACCACTGCGAAAGCCACAAGGTAACCGAGCTGGATGCCGCTGACCGTGATGATCGGGATGAGCGTATTGCGCAGGGCATGCGAGAAATTCACCGCGCGATCGCTCAACCCGCGCGCCCGGGCGAAGCGGATGTAATCCGTGCGCAATACGCCCATCATCTCGGCCCGCGCCAGCCGCGCCACCAGCGCGATCTGCCCGATGGCAAGGCAGATCGCTGGCATGATCAGGGATTTGAGGCCGGAGGCCGTGAGATAGCCCGTGGTCCAGTATTCGAACTTCAAGACTTCGCCCCTTCCGAAGGAGGGCAGCCACCCGAGCGTGAGCGAGAAGGTGAAAATCAGGATGATGCCGAGGATGAAGGTCGGCACGGAAACCCCGATCACCGAGGAGGTCATCAGAAAGCGCACGATCCGCCTTTCCGGGTGCGCAGCCGCGAAAACGCCGAGCGGCACGCCGATCGCAACCGAAAGAACAAGTGCGGCGAGGGCAAGTTCCACCGTGGCAGGAATGCGCTCGGCCAGAAGATCGATGATCGGCCTTTGCGCGCCATAGGAATTGCCAAGCCGACCCGACAGAAGATCGCCGAGATAGAGGAAATAGCGCAGGACAACCGGCTCGTCGAGCCGCAGCCGTGCGCGCAAGGCCGCGCGATCCGCCGGGGTCGCATCAAGCCCGAGAATGCTCGCGACCGGATCGCCCACCGTGCTGCCAAGCGTGAAGGCGAGGATGCTCACAACCAGCAGCACGAGCACGGCATGGGCCAGCCGGTTGAGGAGAAACGCGAACATCCGGTGATCCCGTGCGCTATCCCGGGCAGAGGGCCCGGGCCCCTCTCACTTGATCGTCACGTCCTTCAGCATCACCGCGGAATCCGCCCGGGCTGGCACGGAAACGGCGCGGCGCATGGCCCAGGTGAGCATGGGCTGGTGCAGATAGACCGCGTGCACCTGCTCCTTGCCGATGGTCAGCCCGCGCCGATAAAGCTCCGTGCGCTTGGCCGGGTCGAAGGTGCCCACGAGTTCGGCCGTCACGGCATCGAATTCCGCATTGCTCCAGAGCGCCCAGTTGGTGCCGCCAAGGCCCTTCTCGCGACTGCGGGTGGCCATCACCGAGGTGAAGGTATCCTGCACATCGCCTGAATTGCCGGCCGCACCGATGAGGTGGAACGAGGAATTCGGCCCGTTCACCAGCATGCGCGCGAATTCAGGCCAGGGCATGCCCTTGATGCGCACCTCGACGCCGATGCGCGCGAGCATGCTCGCGGTCGCGCGGCAGATCTCCTCGGTGTTCACATAGCGCTGCAGCGGACAGTGGAGCTGGACGATGAAGCCATTGGGATAGCCCGCTTCCGCGAGGAGCTTTTTCGCAAGCTCCACATCCGTGGGCCAGCGGACGTCGAGATCCTTCTGGTAGCCACCGAACCCCGCGGCCGCCGCAGTGCCGACCACGAAGGCCTGCCCGCGCATCACGCGGTCCACGATCAGTTTCGCATCCACCGCATGGGCGAAGGCACGGCGCACGCGCAGATCCTTGAAGGGATTGGCCTGAAGCGGCTGGCCGTTCCTGTCCCAGATGTCGAGAGCAACATCGCGGGTGCCATCCATCTCGAGTTGCATGAAGAGTTGCTGCGGCGCGGAGGAGACCATGTAGCCCGCAGCGCCATTGATGCGCTCGATATCCTGCAACGGCACATCCGTGATGAGATCCAGCTCATTCGACAGGAGCGCGGAGACGCGCGTCGGCGCGGAGGCGATCGGGGTGTAGATCGCGCGCTCGACATTGCCGTTGAACGTGCCCCAATAGGCCCTGTTGCGCTCGAAGGTGGTACGCTGGCCCGGCTCCTGCAGCACGAGGCGCATGGGGCCTGAGCCATTGGCGTGGCGCAGCGAATAGGCCTCCGTGCCCTGCGCGCCGAGATCCGGCACCTTCTCGACATTGTTCGCCTTCGCCCAGGCCGCGGACATCACGAACAGCCGAACCATCTTGCGCGGCAGGATCGGGTCCGGCCCCTGCGAGATGACATCGACGGTCTTCGCATCGACGACCTTCGCCTCGCGGATCTGGCCATACATCGAGCGGTAGAGCGCGCTTTCCTTCTGCCGCATGATGGAGAAGGCGACATCCTCGGCGGCAAGCGCCGTGCCATCATGGAACCTCACGCCCTCGCGGATGGTGAAGCGCCAGGTATTCTCGCCGGCCGGGACCCAGGCCGTGGCGATGCCCGGCTCGATATCCATGTCGTTCGTGAGCCCCACGAGGCTGTCATAGACCTGACGAACCAGCGAGGCTGTCACGAAATCATTCGTGGAATGCGGGTCCATGGTCAGCGGCGGCGTGGTGCCGCCGTAGCGAAGCGTGTTGGCCGAAGCCGGAAGGACAGCCAGCGCGAGCGCTCCGCAAATCGCCGCAAGGCGCAAGGACTTGATCACCACGTTTCCCCCGAGCATTGAAGATTGACAGGATCGTGGCCCAAAATATTAGCTGATACAATAGGCTCGATCGATAAGGTTGCAGGGGCGGCGTCGGGCTAACCGGGCCGGGCTCCGCAACAGCGCACGGGTCGCCCGCATCAAGGATGAACCATGGCCTCCCGCCCCGAACGCACGACGCTCGCCCCCGGCCTCGAGATTTCCCGCATCGTCACAGGGCTGTGGCAGGTCGCCGATATCGAACGGAAATCGGGGGTGATCGACCCCGATCGCGGGGCAGAGACGCTTTCCGCCTATGCCGAGGCGGGTTTCGACACCTTCGACATGGCGGACCATTACGGCTCGGCCGAGGTGCTGACCGGCCGCCTGCTGGAACGCATCCGCGCCGGCTCCCTGCCGGATACCAGGCCGCGCGCCTTCACGAAATGGTGCCCCGCACCGGGCGAGATGAGCGCCGAACTGGTGCGCGAGGGCATCCGCACATCGCTTGACCGCATGCAGACCGACTGCATCGACCTCATGCAGTTCCATTGGTGGATGTATGAGCATCCGGGTTACCTTGATGCCCTGATCGAGATGGCGAAGCTCCGCGAGGAAGGTCTGTTCCGGCATATCGGCCTCACCAACTTCAACGCCGACCACCTGCACATGCTCTGCGCCCACGGGCTGCCGATCGTTGCGAACCAGGTGAGCTTCTCGCTCATCGACCGTCGCGCGGCGGGTGATCTCAGCCGGGTCGGATTGCGCCACGGGGTGCGGCTTCTCGCCTATGGAACGCTGGGCGGCGGCTTCCTCTCCGAGCGTTGGCTCGGCCGCCCAGAACCAACGCAAGGCGACATCCCGGATTGGTCGAAATCGAAATACAAGCGTTTTATCAATGAGATCGGCGGCTGGACGGCGCTTCAGGCCATTCTCGCGGCAGCCAGCGCCATTGCCGAGAAACACGGTGTCTCCATTCCGAATGTCGCGACGCGCTGGGTGCTGGAACAGCCGGCCGTCGCGGCGGTGATCGTGGGCGCGCGACTGGGCGAGAACGAATACCGCGCCGATAACCTCCGGGTATTCGATTTTGCGCTCGATGCGGAGGATCACGCCCGGCTCGATGCCGCCTTCGCCCGGATGCGCAACCCGCCCGGCGATTGTGGCGACGAGTATCGCAAGCCGCCCTTCCTCACGGCTTCCGGCGACCTCAGCCATCATCTCGAGGGCTTTCCGAAGATCTACGCGGCAGAGCCGGTGCCCTTCCACAGCGATGGCGTGCGCGTCAGCACGGGCAGCCTCTGGGAGCCGATCGCGGGCTACAGCCGCGCGATGCGGGTTGGAAACCAGATCACCATCAGCGGCACGACCGCGACACATGGCGCGGGCCTGCCGGTGGCGCCGGGCTGCGCCGCGGCGCAGACGACCTACATTCTCGACAAGATCGCCGCGAGCCTCAGCGCGGCCGGCGCGCGGCTGGAAGATGTGGTGCGCACGCGCATCTATCTCACCAATGCCGATGAATGGGAGGGCGTTTCCCGCGTCCACGGGCATTACTTCGCGCATATTCGTCCGGCGAACACGATGCTCGAAGTGAGCCGCCTGATCGGGGAGGGGTATCGCGTGGAGATCGAGGCCGATGCCATCATCGGATCCCGCGATGGAACCTGATGTCCGCTCAGCGCGAGATGCGGTCTCATTGCCGGAAACCGGATGGTCGGAGTGGCGGGATTCGAACCCACGACCCCTAGTCCCCCAGACTAGTGCGCTAACCAGGCTGCGCTACACTCCGAACCGGTGGCCTCTATAGGCATTCGCCGCCGGGCTGGCAATCCGCTTCTCGCGGGGCTTTCGCGATTGAGTGGGGTTGAAGGGGGAAAGCAAAGGAGCGACAAGGCTTTCGTGGCAAAGATGTTCGTGGTTCAGCCTGCATTGCATGGCTTTGGCCCGCAAGGCCCAATTCAGGAGCTTGGCATCACGCGAAATCCGCCGCGAGGGTGGGAGGGCGGCGCCGCCGGTCATGGAACCGAAGACGCTCCCGGGGCTCCTGCCTTCGTGCCGCAAGGCTCTTCACAAGATCATGAACATGCCGGAACAGCCCTCTCGCCGGCACGCTAAGAATGAGCAGAAGAAGAAGGAGCAGAATGTACAAGGGGGGCTCGACCTTGGCCAAGCCGATGAACTTCCGGTCAGCCTCAGAAGCAACGCTCGCGGATCAATACGGTGTCGCCCGGGCGCATCGGCATGGTGTTCGCCACCGCGAAGGTGCCGGTCCTGCATGGCCTCGGTCTTGAAACGCATGTTGCCCTGCAGGCCGTGAGGATCGGTCGCCGGATCGCGCAGGATGGCGCGACAGTGATGGTCGATCTATCCGGCCCGAATCCGTAGCGACTTACGGGCAGCGGAAATGCGCGAGAGGTTCATGCAGTTGTCCGCGCAACCCCGCATGGACACCAGTGGCCGGATTTCGTGCGTTTGCCGCTTCAGGTCCTCGGATTCGGCTTCCTTTCCATCCAGCGGATGAGCGGCATCAGCGGCAAAGCCCAGGCCAGCCCCGCGATGAGATAGAACATCAGTTCCACGAGTTTCGAGGTGCCCGGCCCGACCATGCGCGGGGCGATCGTCATGACGATCAGCGCATAGAGAATGACGAACACGACCATGACCAGCGTGCCGATGAATTTCTTCAAGCGCGGGTTCATTCCGGTTCCTTCCCGTCTCGCGGCGATCGGTCGCTTGCCCTTTGCGGACGAAGATGCATATCGGGCTAAACCTGCAGGATGCAAGAGCAAGAGCATGAAGGGACGTGAGCTGAAATCACGCAACCCGTCGGAGAATGAACCGTGTCGGTGATGAGCCTGTCCGAAGCCCCGGTTTTCGCCAGAGCGCAAGCGCGCGGCGCGGGCGCCTTCCGTGCCTGGTTGCTGGTGCTGATCGCGCTGGTGCTGATCATGGTGACGGTGGGTGGGGCGACGCGTCTCACGGGTTCGGGCCTTTCCATCACCGAATGGAAGCCGATCACCGGCGCGTTGCCGCCGCTTTCGGCTGCGGATTGGGCGAAGGAATTCGAGCTTTACCGTGCGAGCCCGCAATACCGGCTGCTCAATTCCGGCATGAGTCTCGGCGATTTCCAGTTCATCTACTGGTGGGAATGGGGCCACAGGCAGTTGGGCCGCGTCATCGGCCTCGTGATGCTCGGCGGGTTCCTCGCCTTCTGGGCCGCGCGGGTCATCAAGGGCCGCATGGCGATGCTCACCTTCGGGCTCGGCTTGCTGCTGGCGCTTCAGGGCACGATCGGCTGGATCATGGTCGCCTCGGGCCTCCAGCCGGGGATGATCGCGGTCGCGCCGGTGAAGCTCACCCTGCATCTCGCCTTTGCGTGTCTATTCTTCACCGGGCTTGTGGTGATGGCCGCGCATTGGGGCGCGTTCGGTGCGAAGAAGGCGGGGAGCATGGGCCTCAGCCGGGCGGCCTGGGCTTTGGTGCTGGCGGTTCTGGCGCAGATCGCGCTCGGCGGGCTCGTCGCGGGCTCGAAGGCCGGCTTCACCTACAACACCTGGCCGCTGATGGACGGCGCGCTCCTGCCGCCGCTCGAAAATCTGGCCCGGAACCCGGTCTTCTGGGAGAATTTCGTCGATAACCCCACCCTGGTGCAGTTCAATCACCGCATCGGTGCCTATCTGCTGCTGGCGCTCGCGATCTGGCACGCCTGGGCCGCGCGCGGAACCTCGGTTGCGAAGATGGCGCGGATGGTGGCCGCGATGGTGCTGTTGCAGGGCGTGCTCGGCATCGTCACGCTGCTGCTCGTCGTGCCGCTCTGGGCTGGCCTCGCGCATCAGGCGATGGCGATGTTTGTGTTGCTGACCGCCGTGATCCACGCGATGCGCACGGCACCACAAGCGGAAGCGCGGCCGGCGGGCCACGCGCCATGATTTTGTAAACGCTTGAGGCCTCAGGCTTTCAGCGCCTGATCCAGATCCGCGATCAGATCCTCCGCATCCTCGATGCCGATCGACAGGCGGATCACTTCCGGGCCCGCGCCGGCCTGCTTGCGCTGCTCGTCGGTCAACTGGCGATGCGTGGTGGAGGCGGGGTGGATCACGAGGCTGCGGGTGTCGCCGACATTTGCGAGATGCGAGAAGAGCTTGAGGTTCGACACAAGCTTGATGCCCGCCTCGTAGCCGCCCTTGAGGCCGAAGGTGAAGACCGCGCCCGCGCCCTTGGGCGAATATCTCTGCTGGAGCGCGTGATATTTGTCACCCTTGAGGCCGGGATAGGAAACCCAGCTCACCTGCGCGTGTTTCGAGAGGAATTCCGCAACCTTCTGCGCATTGTCCGAATGGCGCTGCATGCGCAGAGGCAGGGTCTCGATGCCCGTCAGAAGCTGGAACGCGTTGAACGGCGAGAGTGCCGGGCCAAGGTCACGCAGACCGAGCACGCGGCAGGCAATCGCGAAGGCGAAATTGCCGAAGGTCTCGCCCAGCACGATCCCCGCATATTCCGGGCGCGGCGCGGTGAGCGAGGGGTAGCGCTTGCCGGTCTTCGACCAATCGAAATTGCCGCCATCGACGATCACGCCGCCGATCGAATTGCCATGCCCCCCCAGGAACTTCGTCAGGCTGTGCACCACGATGTTCGCGCCGTGCTCGAAGGGGCGAATGAGGTAGGGGGTCGCGAGCGTGTTGTCGACGATCAGCGGCACGCCGGCATCGCGCGCGATTTTCGCAATGCCATCGAGATCGGTGATCACGCCGCCCGGATTCGCAATGGACTCCACGAAAATCGCCTTGGTCTTGGGCGTTACCGCCTTGCGGAAGCTCTCGAGATCGTCGCTATCCGCCCAGACCACGTTCCAGCCGAACTTCCTGTAGGCATGGTTGAACTGGTTGATCGAACCGCCATAGAGCTTCTTCGCGGCGATGAATTCGTCGCCCGGTTCCAGCAGGGCGTGGAAGACGAGATGCTCCGCCGCATGGCCCGAGGCCACGGCGAGCGCGGCGGTGCCGCCTTCGAGCGCCGCGACGCGCTCTTCCAGCACCGCATTGGTGGGGTTGCCGAGACGGGTGTAGATGTTGCCGAAGGCCTGCAGACCGAACAGCGAGGCCGCATGATCCACGTCATCGAACACGAAAGAGGTCGTCTGGTAGATGGGCGTGGCGCGCGCGCCGGTCGTCGGGTCCGGCTGGGCGCCGGCATGAATCGCAAGGGTCGAAAATCCGGGCGCGCGGTCGGTCATCATCATCCTCCAAAAATGCCCGGCAAAAATGGGCAAATCCACAAAGTGTGGACTTTTTGCCGAACGTAATTTCTCCTGTCAACCATTTTGTTCTTTTTGAAGAACGAGGCTGCTCGGCGAAACGGAGGTTGGCCGAAAACCGCGCGGGCCGCAATGGCGCGCGGCAGGCGCGGGGCGGCTACTGTCGTCGGTCGATGGTGAGCTTCTGGAATCCCTTGCTGGAAAGGGCAGGGCGCTTCGCCGAGAGCACGCGAGAATTGATGCCCTGCCAGGAG
>JADCCH010000031.1 GCA_020252865.1 Methylobacterium sp. | reverse complement strand
AGGAAGGCGCCGCCGGCGGTCGAGATGTAGGTCATGCCATCCGCTACGCCCGCGTGGTTGAGCGCCGCGACCGTGTCGCCGCCGCCCGCCACCGAGACGAGGCTGCCGTTTCGGGTGAGTCGCGCCGCTTCCTTGGCCACCGCGACCGTCGCATTATCGAAAGGCGAAAGCTCGAACGCGCCCAGTGGGCCGTTCCACACGAGCGTCTTCATGCTCGCGAGCTTTTCGGCGATCGCCTTCGCGGAAGCGGGGCCGGCATCGAGGATCATCTCATCCTCCGCGACATCGCTCACCGAAGCCGCGCGATGGGGCGGGTTCGCCCTGAATTCCTTGGCGAGAAGCGCATCCGTCGGCAGCACGATCTCGCAGCCCGCCGCCTTTGCCTTTTTCTCGATCTCGCGGGCGGTCTCGGCGAGGTCATGCTCGCAGAGGCTCTTGCCCACATTCACGCCACGCGCGGCGAGGAAAGTGTTCGCCATGCCGCCGCCGATCACGAGGCAATTCACCTTGCTCACGAGGTTGCCGAGCAGGTCGAGCTTGGTCGAGACTTTCGCGCCACCCACAATTGCCATCACCGGGCGCTTTGGCGCACCGAGTGCCGCGTTGAGCGCGTTGAGTTCGGCCGCCATCGTGTGCCCGGCATAGGCTGGCAGTGCGCGTGCGAGGCCTTCGGTCGAGGCATGGGCGCGGTGCGACGCCGAGAAGGCGTCGTTCACATAGGCGTCGCCCAGCCTTGCCAGCGCGGCGACGAAATCCGCGCCGTTCTTTTCCTCCGCCTTGTGGAAGCGGGTATTCTCGAGGCAGAGCACATCGCCATTCTGCATGGCCTCAACGGCCTTTTCGGCCGCCTCGCCGATGCAGTTCGCGGCAAAGGCGATGGGCTGGCCCAGGCGCCTCGCAAGTTCATCCGCCACAGGCTTCAGGCTTTCGGCCGGGTTCGCCCGCTCCTCGAAAGTCTCACCCTTCGGCCGGCCGAAATGTGCAAGCAGGATCACCTTGCCGCCCTTGCCCGTGATGTCGCGCAGGGTGGGGAGAATGCGGTCAAGGCGCGTGCCATCGGACACGTGGCCGTTTTCCATGGGCACGTTGAGGTCCACGCGCACCAGCACGCGTTTGCCGGTGGCGGCGAGGTGGTCGAGGGTCTTGAAGCTCATTTCAGCAGGCCAGGAAAAAATTTCAGCAAAAGAACGAAGAGGATGGCGGTGGCGAAGGATGTCACCGCGCCCGTCAGCACCAGGCCGCCGAGGCGGGGCACCTTGGCGACCTGCACGCGGAGCCGGTTGACGGTGGTCACGAGTTCCGCCGCATCCACGGAGCGGGCAGCACTCTCGACGCGTGTCGCGGCGCGGTCGAGGCCGTCCTGCGCCCGGGCCACAAGGGCTTCCGTGCGCGCGAACTTCTCTTCCATCCGCGCCATCTTGTCCTCGATCCGCGCGAGTTGGTCGAGCGCCGCGCGGGAATTCGGGGATGGCGTTGCGGTTGCGGCAGGCTTCGGAACGGGGGCCGGGGCCGGTTCCGCCGTCGGGTCGATTCCAAGGTTCGGTTCAATGCGGTCGCTCATGTGCGCCCTTCCTGAGGAATGAAGCGATGCGAAGGCCCCTGCCGTCTCGCGCTCAGATCAGCTTCGCCATGGCGACGGCCGTGTCGGACATTCGGTTCGAGAAACCCCACTCGTTATCATACCACGAGAGAACGCGAACGAACTTGTCGTCCATCACCTTGGTCTGGTCGAGCGCGAAGGTGGAGGAGGCCGGATCGTGATTGAAATCCACGGAAACGTTCGGCTGGTCGGTAATGCCGAGGATGCCCTTCAGCGGCCCGCGCTTCGACGCCTTGATGATCGCCTCGTTGATCTTCTCGACCGTGGTCTTGCGCCGGGCGATGAACTTGAAATCCACGACCGAGACATTGGGGGTCGGCACGCGGATCGAGGTGCCGTCGAGCTTGCCCTTCAGCTCCGGGATCACGAGGCCGATGGCCTTCGCGGCGCCGGTCGAGGTCGGGATCATCGAGAGCGCGGCGGCGCGGGCGCGGAAGAGATCCTTGTGCATCGTGTCCAGCGTGGGCTGATCGCCGGTATAGGCGTGGATGGTGGTCATGAAGCCCTGCGTGATGCCGACCGCATTGTGCAAAACGGCCGCGACCGGAGCGAGGCAGTTGGTGGTGCAGGAGGCGTTCGAGACCACGAGATCCTGCGCGGTCAGCGTGTCATGGTTCACGCCGTAGACGATGGTCTTGTCGGCGCCGTCGCAAGGCGCCGAAACCAGCACGCGCTTCGCACCGGCGGCGAGATGCGCCGAGGCCTTCTCCTTCGTGGTGAAGATGCCGGTGCATTCCATGGCGATATCCACGCCGAGTTCCTTGTGCGGAAGCTGGGCGGGGTCCTTGATCGCGGTGACGCGGATGCGCTTGCCCGCGACGATGATGAAATCGCCATCCACTTCCACCGTTGCCGGGAAGCGGCCATGCACGGAATCGAAGCGCAGCAGGTGGGCATTGGTCGCCACCGGGCCGAGATCGTTGATGCCCGCGACCTCGATATCCTTGCGCCTCGATTCCACGATTCCGCGCAGCACATTGCGGCCGATGCGGCCAAAGCCGTTGATGAAAACCTTCGTGGTCATGGTCGTCTCCTCGATGTTCTTTCCGTCGTCGCCGCACGAGATGAATACGGGCCAATATTGAGATGATTCAGTCTTGCTTGCCGGACATCAGCCAATTGCTATAGGCGTTGATGTAATCCCTGAGCATCGTCGGAGTTGGATCGCTTCTGTCTCCCTGAACAGCCTGCTGGGCAAGACTGGCCAAGCCCCCCAGCATGTATGTTAGGCTCGGTGGGCCCTTATACAACGCGATGGAGCGGCCAGTCGCTTTGTCAACGAGATCGATGTCAAGTCGAATTGCCGCGTACTGATCGGTGAAAACGCGGCGTACGAGAGTTGGAATATCGTAATACTTGACCGTTACGACGAGCTCGGCAGGAATTTTGCCGATGAAAAAGCCGCTGAGTTGGTTTTTGACCTGCCCGGAAATTTGAGTCTGCAAAGACTTCTCCATCCGCTCCTTGAGGGCTGGAATGGATCCGTTGCTCGAGCCTGCGACCCGCTTCGTTTCTTCCTCTGAAAGATTTGCATCCCGCACATATTGCGCTTCCTGTGCGGGCCAGGAGTTGATGTTCTCCGCCCCTCGAACCGTTACGCCGACAATCCGGTATCTTTGCAGGGTTTCGGATGTCACCGGCGGCGGCGGAACGCTCGCGCAGCCGGCAACGAGCGCGCAGAATCCGATTACAAAGACGCGCCTGTCGATCATCAATCTCTCCTGAATATTGCTGGGAAGTGCTAGCGACGCCTCAACTGCTCTTTAGCCTTTGCCACAACCGCCTCCGGCGTGATGCCGAAATGCGCGTAGAGCCGGTGGATCGGCCCGGAGGCGCCGAAGCCTTCCATGCCGATGAAATGCCCGTCCGAGCCGATGATCGCATCCCAGCCCTGCCGGATGGCGGCCTCGATGGCGATCTTCACCTTCGTGCGGCCGATCACCCTCCTGCGATAGGCTTCCGGCTGGGCCGCGAAGCGCTCGAAGCAGGGGACCGAGACCACCCGGGCGAGAATGCCCTCCGCGAGCAGCAGCGACCGCGCCTTCATCGCGAGCGACACTTCCGAGCCGGTGGCGAAGAGCGTCACCTCGGCGCGCCCCTCCGCCCTGGCGATCTCGTAGGCGCCGAGGGACGAGAGATTCTTCGCGCCGTTATCCATGCGCAATTGCGGCAGGTTCTGGCGCGTCAGCGCGATCAGCGAGGGCCGATCCTTGGTGGCGACCGCGAGTTCCCAGGCTTCCGCCGTCTCGGTCGCGTCACAGGGGCGATAGACATCGAGATTGGGGATCGCACGGAGCGCTGCGAGATGCTCCACCGGCTGGTGGGTGGGGCCATCCTCGCCCACGCCGATGGAATCGTGCGTCATCACGTAGATCACGCGCGGGTTCATCAGCGCCGAGAGGCGGATGGCGGGACGGCAGTAATCCGAGAAGACGAGGAAGGTGCCCGAAGCCGGGATCAATCCGCCATGCAGCGCGATGCCGTTCATCGCGGCCGCCATGCCGTGCTCGCGGATGCCGTAGTGCACGAAGGCACCATCGTAAGCGCCAGCCTTCACCACGGCCATGCCCTTTGTCTTGGTGTTGTTCGAGCCGGTGAGGTCGGCCGAGCCGGAGAGCAGTTCCGGCAGGGCAGGCTGGATCGCTTCCAGCACCATCTCGCTGGCCTTGCGGGTCGCGACTTCCGGCTTCTTCGCGCTCGCCTCGGCCTTGAAGCCCTTCAGCGCCCTGGCGAGGCCCTTCGGCAATTCACCCGCCATCACGCGCTCGAACTCGGCGCGTGCCTTCGGCTTCGCCTTGCCGAGGCGCTCCTGCCAGGCTGCACGGGCGGCCGCACCCCGGCTGCCCACCACGCCCCAGGCCTTGCGGATATCGGCCGGGATTTCGAACGGGCCATGCGCCCAGCCGAGCTTTTCCTTCGCACCCTTCAGTTCATCCGCGCCGAGCGGCGAACCATGCGAGGAGGATTTGCCCGCCTTGGTCGGCGCGCCATAACCGATGGTGGTGACACAGGCGATGAGGCTCGGCTTGTCGCTTTTCTTGGCGCGCAGGATGGCGGCGTTGATCGCTTCCGGATCATGCCCGTCAATGCGCTCGGCAGCCCAGCCCGCGCTCTCGAAGCGCTTCAGCTGGTCGGTTGAATCCGAAACGGAAATCGCACCGTCGATCGAGATGCCGTTATCGTCGAAAAGCACGATCAGCTTGTTGAGCTTCATATGGCCAGCGAGCGTGATCGATTCCTGGCTGATTCCCTCCATCAGGTCGCCGTCGGAGGCGAGCACATAGGTGTAATGGTCGACGATGTTCCCGCCGTAGCGCGCCGCGAGAATGCGCTCGGCAAGCGCCATTCCCACCGCATTGCCGAGGCCCTGGCCGAGCGGGCCGGTGGTCGTCTCGACACCGGGCGTGTGGCCGTGTTCCGGGTGACCGGCGGTGATGGAACCGAGTTGGCGGAAATTCTTCAGCTGCTCGATCGTGACCTCCTTCACGCCGACCAGGTGGAGGAGCGCATAGATCAGCATCGAGCCGTGGCCCGCTGAGAGGACGAAGCGGTCGCGATCAGGCCAGGTCGGATGAGCGGGATCGAAGCTCAGATGGTCGCGAAAAAGCACCGTTGCGATGTCGGCCGCCCCCATGGGAAGACCAGGATGGCCGGATTTTGCCGCCTCGACGGCATCCATGGCCAAAGCGCGAATGGCATTGGCCATCGCGTCGTGCTCACGACGAGCAATCATCGATCATCCTGCTTTCTGTCATGTCTTGGTTCCGCGGCGCGGTTGTTACCAGCCTGACCCCGCCTGTCAACGAATTTGGGCAGTTCCCGGGCGGAAAGCCTGACCGTTGCGGCGCGCGGTGCCCAAACAGGCAAATGAACACCCGGATTGTTCCGCAGGCGAGGCGCTACGCGATCCGCTCCCCTTTTCCGCTTGCGAAACACAACGAAACACCCGCTCCGGGCGATCACCCAGAGCGGTTTTTCTTGATAGTGGCGAAGAACCCCGGGGCACCGCAATCGCTTGTGGCGCCGACCACGGGCTCGTTGCCAGGATAACGCTTAGTGCAGTTGACGATTCTCGTGCGACTTGCCTGTTCGCAGGCGGGTGATCTGGTCTTTCAGAACCAATTTCTGCCGCTTGATCGAGGCGATGCGCGCTTCGTTCCGGGCGGCATGGGCAAGCTCGTTTCTGAGCTCGTCGTCGAGGGCACGATGCTTCCGCTCCAATTGAGCAAGATGCGAACTTTGCGACATGGTCGACACCTCCATTTGTTATGCCGACGAAGGGGAGTGTGGCACATCGGCGATTTGCTGCAAGCGGAATTCGCGGGGCCTTTCCAACGCGCTTAACGCATGTGGACAACCGGTCGGCGGGCGATTAACCAAGTCGAGTTTTGGCCGAGACGCCGCCATGTTTGAGCGGTGGTTCAGACCGAGGTCCTTTCATGCGTGAGACGCTGAGCGACGAGGAACGCGCACTCCTCCAAAGCGAGCTTCACCGCCTGCAGATCGAACACCGCGATCTCGATGACGCCATCGCCGCTCTGGAACAGCTTGGCGCGTTGGATCAGCTTCAGGTGCAGCGCCTCAAGAAGCGGAAACTGCACCTGAAGGACCGCCTGATCGTTCTGCAGGATCGGCTTACCCCGGATATCATCGCCTGATCTTGGCAGGATTTGGCAATTCTCTTGCCAAACCGCAGGCTTTCGCCTAACCGGCTGTGCTTTCTCCGGGTAATCCCGCTCGATTGTCGCCCCTTCTGGAGGAGGCCAACCGCGTGGCCAAAGCCGTTCCCCCCGTCGCCATCATCATGGGCAGCCAATCCGATTGGCCGACGATGAAGCACGCGGCCGAGCATCTCGAGAAGCTGCTGGTGCCCTATGAGGCGAAGATCATCTCCGCACATCGCACGCCCGAGCGCCTCTTCAACTTTGCCCGCACGGCCAGGGCACGGGGCTACAGGATCATCATTGCCGGCGCTGGCG
Organism: Methylobacterium sp.; assembly: GCA_020252865.1. Classification (GTDB taxonomy): domain Bacteria; phylum Pseudomonadota; class Alphaproteobacteria; order Rhizobiales; family Beijerinckiaceae; genus Rhabdaerophilum. The sequence continues at coordinate 459 of JADCCH010000031.1, read as the reverse complement.
GCGCTGCACATCTTCCCGGCATGGCCGCCGCGATGACCACGCTGCCCGTGTTGGGCGTGCCGGTCGAATCGAAGGCGTTCTCGGGCCAGGATTCACTGTTGTCCATCGTGCAGATGCCGGGTGGCGTGCCGGTTGGCACGCTCGCCATCGGCAAGGCGGGCGCGATCAATGCCGGGCTCCTCGCCGCGCAGATCCTCGCGCTCAACGATCCCGAGCTCGCGATGCGCCTCGAGGAATTCCGCGAGAAGCAGACCGCCTCGATCGCCGAAACGCCTGAAGACGAATGATGCTGAAGCCGGGCGCGACCATCGGAATTCTCGGGGGCGGCCAGCTGGGCCGCATGCTCGCCATCGCCGCGGCGCGGCTCGGCTTTCATTGCCACATCTACTGCCCCGAGCCCGGCTCGCCGGCCTTCGAGGTCGCGCGCAATCATTCGGTGGCGGCCTATGAGGATAAGGT
>JADCCH010000309.1 GCA_020252865.1 Methylobacterium sp. | reverse complement strand
CGGGAAACATCTTCAACCCGGGTCACTTCTCAACGAAAAAACCGGGTCAAATCTCAGCGGCAATCAACACTCTACAACCACTTTCCGGCTGCTTTGCTCATCCACCCATGCGCGATAAAGCCTCCCGCTGAGAGCCGTGGCTTGGCGATGGCTGAGCGCGACCGGCTCATTGGTTCTGAGCGCTTCCCAAATGCGTTCGAGCGCTGCCGCTGCGCGGGCCTGCCGTCTTTTGGCTTCGCTTGCATCGCTTGTCCGGAGAGAGAACCGAACGGACTCAGCCTGCGGGGAAATCTTGATGGCGACGGAAATCTCATCCGTCAGGTCAACCTTGAAGCTGCGCCCTGCCGCTTTGGCGCGAACGGTCTGCGGAATTCGCTGCACGAACTGACGATTTTCGGTCCCGGATCGCTTCACGGCAGAGACGAGCCTAAAGAGCATTGTAGCGCACCTTTGTAGCACAGTCGTGCTCGCGCAACACTCTGATTAGGCTTAAGCTTTTGGCGCATAGAGCGAATCCAAAAGAATGGTGCCCAGGAGAGGACTCGAACCTCCACGGTGTTACCCACTGGTACCTGAAACCAGCGCGTCTACCAATTCCGCCACCTGGGCCTTGGCCGAGCTTCTGATCGGTCGGCGGGCAATTGTCAATATTCGAAAACAGGCCTTGTCGAACCTTTCGGACCGCCCGAAAATGAAGATCAGGATTATTCCTCGCGCAAGGTGACTCCATGAAACCCAGGTCGCGTTTGAGTGCCCCTTTGAGTACCCTTCGGAACTTCCTGCCGCGTCATCCGCTTTTTCGCCTGCTCGTGATCAACGGCCTCGCGGGTGCGGGCCTCGGCATCCTCTTCGTGATCGGCATTCTGGCGCTGGATGTCGCCGCAATCCGTTCGCTCCTCACGAGCACCGGCGAATGGGTGACCGGGCTCGCGCTCCTTGCCATGGGCTCGGTGACCATGTTCGCCTCCGTGGCGATGGGCGGGGGCATCATGCTGATGCAGAGCCCCCAGAATGCCGGATCGGGCGGTTCGAAGGACGGCCCCGGCGCGCTGATGCCGGTGCGCGTGCGGCGACATGCGGGCTCTTCCGGGCCGTCGCGCCTTTGGCGTGATTGATTGCACCGCGCGAATTGACTAGACCGAACCACTACTCTCAACGGTCGAGGTTCGCATATGGCGCGGCTGGTCACGATTTTCGGAGGCTCGGGCTTCCTTGGGCGGCATCTCACGCAGGCTCTCGCGAAGCGCGGCTGGCGGGTGCGCGCCGCTGTTCGCCGACCGGATCTCGCGGGCCATCTCCAGCCGCTGGGCATGGTGGGGCAGATCCATGCCGTGCAGGCGAATCTGCGCTATCCGGATTCGGTGGCGCGCGCGGTGGCCGGTGCGGATGCGGTCGTGAACCTCGTCGGCATCCTGCATGAGGGCGGCCGCCAGACCTTCTCCGCCGTGCAGGCGCAGGGGCCTCGCATCGTGGCCGAAGCCGCCGCGAAGGCGGGCGCGAGCGGCCTCGTGCAGGTCTCGGCGATCGGGGCCGATCCGAACTCCCCCGCGGATTATGCCCGTTCCAAGGCGGCCGGCGAGGCGGCAACGCTCGCCGCTTTCCCCACGGCCATCATCATGCGGCCCTCGATCGTGTTCGGGCCGGAAGACCAGTTCTTCAATCGATTCGCGGATATGGCGCGGTTCCTGCCGTTCCTGCCGCTGATCGGCGGCGGCGAGACGAAGTTCCAGCCGGTTTACGTGGGCGATGTCGCCGAAGCGATTGCACGCGCGCTCGAAGGTGCGGCGAAACCTGGCACGACCTATGAACTGGGCGGCCCGGAAGTGAAGAGCTTCAAGGCGCTGCTTGAATATATTCTCGCGGTCACGGGCCGCTCGCGTCCGCTTGTGCCCCTGCCTTTCCCCATCGCCCGGCTACAGGCCAGCGTGATGGAGTTGCTGCCCTCGCCGATGCTGACGGTCGATCAGGTTCGGATGCTCGAGACCGACAATGTGGTCAGCGCGGAGGCCATCGCGGCCAGGCGCACGCTTGCGGGCCTCGGCGTGACGCCGACGACGATCGAAGCGGTCGTGCCGAGCTATCTCTACCGCTTCCGCAAGCACGGCCAGTTCGAGCGCGCCGAAATCGCGCGCTGAAACAGGGCTCAGCTGCCCGGCAGCACCAGCACCCGATCCGGCGGCATGTGCCCGTCGGTGTAGGTCTTGATGTTGATGATGACCTTCTCGCCCATCTCGTTGCGGCTTTCGACCGTCGACGAGCTCATATGGGGCAGGAGCAGAACCTTTCCGGCATTCGCCAGCGCCACAAGGCGCGGATTGACCGCCGGCTCATGCTCGAACACATCCAGAGCGGCGCCGGCGAGGCTGCCCTGTTCCAGGCATTCGATCAGCCCTTCGGTATCCACGATGCCGCCACGCGCGGTATTGATGAGGAAGGCATCCTCCTTCATCAGCTTCAGGCGACGGGCCGAGAGCAGGTGAAAGGTCGCGGGCGTATGCGGACAATGCACCGAGACGATATCCATCCGCGCGAGCATCCGGTCGAGCGAATCCCAGTAGGTCGCCTGCACCTCTTCCTCGATTCGCTTCGCGGCAGGACGGCGATTGTGATAATGCACCTGGAGGCCAAAGGCGCGGGCGCGACGCGCCACCGCGAGCCCGATGCGGCCCATGCCGATGATGCCAAGCCGCTTGCCATGGATGCGGCGGCCGAGCATCCAGCCCGGCGACCAGCCCTGCCATTGTCCGGCCGGAATGACCTTCGCGCCCTCCACGAGGCGGCGGGAGACGGCGACCATCATCGCCATCGTGAAATCGGCCATGTCCTCGGTCAGCACGCCCGGCGTGTTGGTCACGGTGATGCCGCGTTTCATGGCGGCCGGCACGCTGATATTGTCCGTGCCATTGCCGAAATTGGCGATGAGGCGCAGTTGCGGACCAGCCCTGGCGATGAGATCGGCATCAATCCGGTCGGTGATGGTCGGAACCAGCACTTCCGCCCGCGCCATCAGCGCGGCGAGGCCCTCGGCATCAAGGGCGGCGTCGGTCTCGTTGCGCTCCAGCCGGAACAATTCGGCCATGCGCGCCTCGATTCCCTCGGGGAGACGGCGCGTCAGCACGACGAGCGGTTTGTCTTTCGGCATGAAACGGCTCCCTCCCGCTTCGTGGTCAGGGGGCGGTGCAACCTTGCGGGGCATCCCCATCTTGGGGAGCTTGCCCGCTCCCGCCCTAGCCTTTGGCACAATCCGCGCGCGCTTTCCACCATCGGGCTCGCAACGGGCTCATGCTGAAAGCGAAGCGCCGGGCCGGCCTCGTAAACGCCACGTTAATCGGGTTCAAGGCAAATGAAATCCCGCATCCGAGGTTGATCATGTTCCGTTCCAGCCCAGAACGCGGTGAAGGCGGTGCCGAAGCGGCCCGCATGGCCCGCCTAGCCGTGGTTTTCGCGTTGTTGTCCGCCCCTTTCGCCGCCCTGGCGGAGGAAGCGACCGGCTCCACCAATCGCAATATCGGCCCGGTGACCAGGCAGCCCATTCCGCGATTCGTGAGCCTGAAGCCCTCCGACACGCCCATGCGCGAGGGCCCGAGCAAGGATCATCGTATCCGCTGGATTTTCAAGCGCGAGGGCCTTCCGGTCGAGGTGATCGCCGAGCACGAGCAATGGCGTCGCGTGCGCGATTCGGAATCGACCGAAGGATGGGTCTATTTCGGCCGCCTCTCCAACCGCCGCACGGTGATCGTGCTGGCCGGCAAGGATCGACCCGAGCGCGATCTCTTCGCCCGCGAAAGCGAGGCCAGCGCCATCATTGCCCGGCTGCAACCGGGCGTCATCGCCAATGTCGAGAACTGTTCGACCGATTGGTGCGAAGTGACGGTGGAAGGCTTCAGGGGTTTCGTGAAGAAGAACGCCATCTGGGGCGTCTACCCGGAAGAGCGGGTGAAATAGGCGCGTCAGGCCCCTGTCTTCCGAAGCCGGACAACGACTTCCACGCGCGCGATCTCCATGCCTTCCGGCGGCTCCGGAAGGTTCGAGACCGAGAGATTCTGGCCGGGAATGTCCACAAGCCCCTCTTCACCCTCGATGAAGAAATGGTGGTGATCGGTCACGTTGGTGTCGAAATAGCTCTTCGTGCCGTCCATCGCGATCTGGCGCAGCAGGCCGACATGGCTGAACTGGTTCAACGTATTGTAGATGGTGGCGAGCGAGACCGGCACGCGGGCGCGCTGGGCTTCCTCGAAGAGCGTCTCGGCCGTGAGGTGGCGATCGCCACGGGCGAAGAGCAGCCAGCCCAGCGCCACGCGCTGGCGCGTCGGGCGCAGGCCCACCGCGCGCAGGCGGTTTTTCAAATCGTGCACGGGGCAGCCGGCAAGGCTCGCGGGGGCGCGAATGGACGTCGCGCCGAGGGCGGAGGAAGCCAGACCGGAACTCTTGGAAACAGTGTGATCCATGCGCCTTAACTAGCCCTCCACCGGCCGCGAGACAAGATCATTGCGAACCTGTCGCATCTTGATGGCAAAACGCTGCAATAATCGTTGATCTTGTGCAAATTCCGTTATGGCTTCCCGCGCGGTTGGTCTAAACGGGCGTCGTATGCCCGCTCGTTTGCACGGGGGCGGGTGAAACGGCTTGAAAAAGGATCGGGGCACGATGGGTGCGGATGGAACGGCGCGGCGGTCGAGCTTCACATATGAGGACCTGCTGGCCTGCGGACGCGGCGAATTGTTCGGCATGGGCAACGCGCAACTGCCTTCCCCGCCGATGCTGATGTTCGACCGCATCACCGAGATCTCCGAGGATGGCGGCCCGAACGGCAAGGGCTGCGTGCGCGCCGAACTCGATGTGCACCCCGACCTCTGGTTCTTCCCCTGCCATTTCAAGGGCGATCCGGTCATGCCGGGCTGCCTGGGGCTGGATGCGCTCTGGCAGCTCACAGGCTTCTTCCTCGGCTGGCTCGGCCTGCCGGGCAAGGGCCGGGCCCTGGGCGTGGGCGAGGTGAAATTCGCCGACCAGGTGCTCCCGAGCGTGAAGAAGGTGGTCTACGGCGTCGATGTGAAGCGCGTCTTCAAGGGCAAGCTGGTGCTCGGCATTGCCGATGGCTGGCTCGAAGCCGATGGCAAGCGCATCTACACCACCACCGACATGCGCGTGGGGCTTTTCCAACCCACCTGAGAGCGGCCGGAAGGCTTCTTCACGCACATTCTCCTTGCACCGGGGCGCGTCCCGGTCCATGTCGAGGCCAACGAAATCAGGCATGGAGCGCGAAGCCATGAGGCGCGTCGTCGTGACCGGGATGGGCATCGTCTCGTCGATCGGCAATGATGTTCAGGAGGTGACCACCTCGCTCTACGAGGCGAAATCGGGCATCACCTATTCGCCTTCGTTCGAGGAGCACGGCTTCAGAAGCCGCGTCTACGGCAAGCCCACCCTCGACCCCTCGACCATCCTCGACCGCCGCGCCATGCGCTTTCATGGCGGCGGCACGGCGTGGAATCACATTGCAATGGATCAGGCCATCCGCGATGCCGGGCTTGGGCAGAGCGAGATCTCCAACGAGCGCACCGGTATCGTCATGGGCTCTGGCGGGCCTTCCACCGTCGCGCTCATCGAAGCGGTGGACAAGGCGCGCGAGAGCGGCAATTCCAAGCGCGTCGGCCCCTTCGCGGTGCCGAAGGGCATGTCCTCCACCGCTTCCGCCACGCTCGCGACCTGGTTCAAGATCAAGGGCGTGAACTATTCCATCTCCTCGGCCTGCGCGACCTCGAACCATTGTATCGGCAATGCCTACGAGCTCATCCAGTGGGGCAAGCAGGACCGCGTCTTCGCGGGTGGCTGCGAGGAGCTCGATTGGTCACTCTCCGTCCTTTTCGACGCCATGGGCGCGATGTCGACGAGCTACAACGATTCCACCGCCTCCCGCGCCTATGACAAGAACCGCGACGGCTTCGTGATCGCGGGCGGCGCGGGCGTCGTCGTGCTCGAGGAATACGAGATGGCGAAGGCGCGCGGCGCCAGGATCATCGCCGAGATCGTCGGCTACGGCGCGACGAGCGACGGCTATGACATGGTTGCCCCCTCGGGCGAAGGCGCGGTGCGCTGCATGCGCCAGGCGCTGGCGACCGTGAAGGGCCCGATCGATTATATCAATCCGCACGGCACCTCGACGCCGGTGGGCGACATCAAGGAAATCGAGGCCGTGCGGGAAGTGTTCGGCGCGAAGGCCACGTCCATCCCGATCTCCGCCACCAAGTCGCTGACGGGCCATTCGCTGGGCGCGACGGGTGTTCAGGAGGCGATCTACTCGCTCATCATGATGCAGAACGGCTTCCTCTGTGAGAGCGCGCATATCCAGGAAATCGACCCCGCCATGGCGGATATGAACATCCTGAGAAAGCGCGTGGATGGCGCGAAGATCGGCCATGTGATGTCGAACTCCTTCGGCTTCGGCGGCACGAACGCGACAATCGTGCTGAAGCACCCGGAGGCGTGATGCCTTCGGTCACGCCGGTTGGGGGAGAATGCCATGCTGTTCATGGTGATCGAGCATTTCGATCAGGCCCGCGTGAAGGACATCTATCATCGCTTCCATGAACGGGGGCGCATGATCCCGGATGGCCTTCACTACGTGAACAGCTGGATTTCCGCCGACTTCTCCCGCTGTTTCCAGATCATGGAAACAAACGACGCCACGACCCTGCAGGAATGGGTTCTGGCCTGGGGCGACCTCGCGCGGTTCGAAATCATTCCCCTCGCGGGCTCGAAGGAGACCTACGAGGCGGTCAAGAAACATCTCTGATCAAGGCTTTCGTATGACCCACCTCATGAGCGGAAAGCGCGGCCTCGTCATGGGCGTCGCGAATCAGAATTCGATCGCCTGGGGCATCGCGCAGATGCTCGCGGCGCATGGGGCAGAGTTGGCATTCACCTATCAGGGCGAGGCGCTCGGCAGGCGCGTGAAGCCGCTGGCGGGAAGCGTTGGCTCGAACCTGGTCATCCCTTGCGATGTCGAGGATATCGCTTCGGTCGATGCGGTGTTTGCCGAACTCGGACGCGTCTGGGGCAAGCTCGATTTCGTGGTCCATGCCATCGGCTTTTCGGACAAGAACGAACTCAAGGGCCGCTACGCGGATACAAGCCGCGAGAATTTCACCCGCACCATGGTGATTTCCTGCTTCTCCTTCACGGAGATCGCCAAGCGCGCCGCGGCGATGATGCCGGATGGCGGCTCGCTCCTCACGCTCACCTATGGCGGCGCGAATCGCGTTTCGCCGAATTACAACGTGATGGGCGTGGCGAAAGCGGCGCTCGAAAGCTCCGTGCGCTATCTCGCGGCGGATTTCGGCCGCGAGAACATCCGAGTCAACGCGATTTCCGCCGGCCCCGTGCGCACGCTCGCCGGCGCGGGCATCACCGATGCGCGCTTCACCTATGCCTGGCAGACGAAGCACTCGCCGCTCGGACGCCCGATCACGCTGGAAGAACTGGGCGGTTCGGCGCTCTACCTGCTTTCCTCGCTTTCCGGCGGCGTGACCGGCGAGATCCACTATGTCGATAGCGGCTATTCCATCATGAAGATGCCGCGCGCTTCCGAAGTGAAGGGCAGCGAGGACGTCTGAGCCCTAGAGTATTTTCCGACCAAGTGGATACCGGT
>JADCCH010000308.1 GCA_020252865.1 Methylobacterium sp. | reverse complement strand
TCTCGGTCGGCAAGAAGGTGAAGGCGCTGGCACAGGGCTTCTATGGTCGCGCAGGGGCCTATACCGCAGCGATTGAATCCGGGGATGAGGCGCAACTCCGCGCGGCGCTCGCGCGCAATCTCTACGGCTCCGAACGGATGCCGGAGGATGTGCCGGCCGGGCTGGTGGCCGAGCTTCGGGGCATGATCGCAACCCTTGATTCGAAGGATCTCGCCGGGCTTCTGGCCGGTGATGCTCTGGCGGGAGGCCGGACATGAGCAAATCCAGAATTCCGGCCAAGCTCCCCGCTCTGCCCTATGCCGAGCCGCTTTCGGTCATGACGCTAAAGGGCGAGACGCATCTCGTGCTGAAGCCCGATGTCGAAACACGGGCGCGGATCGCGCGGTTCGCGGGCCTTCACGCGCTCGACCGCTTCGAGGCGCACCTCACGCTCCACCCCAAGCCTGATGGCTCGGTGCAGGTCAGCGGCCGCGTGGATGCCGAGACGCAGCCGATCTGCGTGGTCACGCTTGAGCCCTTCGCTGATCGCGTCTCCGAGCCGGTGGAGGTGACCTTCGCGCCGCCGGAGGTGCTGGCGCGCCTCGCCGAGCGTGAAGTGGAGGAAGACGAGGACGCGCTGGCCAATGGCAGCCCGGAATTGCCGGATGCGATCGTCAACGGCCATATCGATCCGGCGGCTCTCGCGGTGGAATATCTGATCCTCGGGCTCGACCCCTATCCACGCAAGCCGGATGCCGATTTCGCCGAGATCAAGGTCGGTGAGGACATGATTTCGCCTTTCGCGGCGCTCAAGGCCCTGAAATCGGATGAGGGCAAGGGCTGATTGCCGCTGCTTGGTGCTTGCAAGCGGCCTCTGCGCATTCTAATCGAACCCATCGGTGTCGCGGGGCTTCCTGCCTGCCGGTTCGAAAGCCGGCGCGTCGGGCCGGTCGAGGAGTGAATACCGGATGAGCGACGAGGCCCAGGCTCACGAGCCGCGCAGAAGCGGGCGCAATCTGCGCATTTCGCTCGATGCGATGGGTGGCGATTTCGGTCCCACGGTGACTGTGCCTGGCGCGGCGCTGGCGCTGGAAAGGCACCCCGATTGCGAATTCCTGCTGTTCGGCCGCGAAAGCGAGATCACGGCCGAACTCGACAAGCACCCCGCGCTGAAGGCCCGCGCCCGGGTGATCCACGCGGATGTCGTGGTCTCCATGGACGAGAAACCGAGCCAGGCCCTGCGCCACGGCCGCTTTAAATCCTCGATGTGGATGGCCATCGACGCCGTGCGCAAGGGCGAGGCGGATGTCTGCTGCTCCGCTGGCAATACCGGCGCATTGATGGTGATGGCCCGTTTCTGCCTGCGCATGATGCCGGGCATCGACCGCCCGGCGCTTGCCTGCATGTGGCCCACCGCGCGCGGGGAGAGCATCGTGCTCGATGTTGGTGCCTCCATCGGTGCCACGGCGGAAAACCTGGTGGACATGGCGATCATGGGCTCGGCCATGGCGCGGATCGTGTTCGACCTGGAGCGTCCTGCGGTCGGGCTTCTGAATGTCGGCGTCGAGGAGATCAAGGGCGTCGAGCAGGTGAAGGAGGCCGGCAGTATCCTGCGCGAGGTCAACCTCCCGAACATGCGCTATATCGGCTTCGTCGAGGGCGATGATATCGGCAAGGGCCGTTCGGATGTGGTCGTCACGGAAGGTTTCGCGGGTAACATCGCGCTGAAGACCGCCGAGGGCACCGCGAAGCAGATCGGCGATTACCTCAGAAGCGCCATCCGGTCGTCATTCCTGGCGAAGATCGGCTATCTTCTGGCGCGCGGCGCGTTCAATGCCCTGCGCAGCAAGATGGACCCGCGCCGGGTGAATGGTGCCGTCTTCCTCGGGCTCAACGGCGTGGTGGTGAAGAGCCATGGCGGCACGGATGCCCTGGGCTTCGCAAGCGCCGTGGATGTGGCCTACGACATGGCAAGATATGATTTGATGGCGAAGATCGGCTCGGCCCTGGCCGAACGCGGCGAATGGGTTCTGCCCGGCGCTTCTTCCGCCATGGTCGAGAACCGCGCCGGCGAAGACCCGGCCGACAGGGAAACGGGATCAGCCTGATGCGTCGCTCGCGAATTGCCGGCGTGGGGAGCTATCTGCCCGCGCGGATCGTCACGAATGCCGAACTTGCCGAGCGGATGGACACATCCGACGAGTGGATCCGCCAGCGCACCGGCATCGGCCAGCGCCACATCGCGGCCGAGGGCGAAACAACCAGCATGCTCGGGCTGAAGGCGGCGGAGGCGGCGCTCGCCCATGCCGGCCTCAACGCACAGGATATCGACCTCATCGTTCTGGCGACCGCCACGCCGGATTACACCTTTCCCTCCACCGCCACGCAGGTTCAGGCAGCGCTCGGCATCACCCATGGCGCGGCCTTCGATGTCGCGGCGGTGTGCTCGGGCTTCGTCTATGCATTGACGGTCGCGGACAAGTTCATCACCTCCGGCGCGAACCAGCGCGCGCTGGTGATCGGTGCGGAGACCTTCTCGCGCATTCTCGATTGGGAAGATCGCACCACGGCCGTGCTCTTCGGCGATGGCGCGGGCGCGGTGGTGCTCGAGGCGATCGACGGCAAGGGGGATGCTAAGGATACGGGCATTCTCACCACGCATCTGCGCTCTGATGGGCGTCATCGCGCGAAGCTCTATGTCGATGGCGGTCCTTCCTCCACCGGCACCGTCGGCCATCTGCGCATGGAGGGCCGCGAGGTCTTCAAGCATGCGGTGGGCATGATCACGGATGTCATCGTCGATTCCTTCGCGGCCACGGGCTATTCGGCCGAGACGATCGACTGGTTCGTGCCGCATCAGGCGAACCAGCGCATCATCACCGCCAGCGCGGACAAGCTCGGTATCGCGCCCGGCAAGGTGGTGCTGACGGTCGACATGCATGGCAATACCTCCGCCGCCTCCATTCCGCTCGCGCTGGATGTCGCGGTGAGGGATGGCCGGATCCAGCGCGGCCAGGTCGTGCTGATCGAGGCGATGGGCGGTGGTTTCACGTGGGGGGCTGCGCTTTTCCGCTTCTAGCAAAGCTTGTTGGCAGGGTTGAAGCTTGACCCTGCGACTGCTTGTCAATAGCTTCGGAAAATCAGAAGGATAGTTTTAAAGATTCTGCGCCGGTGCTGGTGTGGCCGCAAGAAGAAGAGAATGGTCGCCTTTGGCTCGGTCAATTGAGGGAGTTGGACATGGCTGGGCGCACCATCACCCGTGCCGATCTTTGTGAGGCTGTCTACCAGAAGCTTGGTCTGAGCCGGGCCGAATCGGCCGAGCTCG
>JADCCH010000307.1 GCA_020252865.1 Methylobacterium sp. | reverse complement strand
TGGAAATGGCCCATCGCCTCGGTCTCGTGGCGCATGGCCTCTCCTTCCATGTCGGATCGCAGCAGACGAACCCGAAGATGTGGGACGAGGCGCTTGCGTCTTCGGCCGCGATCTTCCGCGATCTGGCCGAGCGCGGCATCCAGCTCGCCATGGTCAATCTCGGTGGCGGTTTTCCGACGCGCTACCTGCGCGACATCCCGAAGGTCCAGGCCTATGGCGAGGCGATCTTCGATTCGCTCTGCAGGCATTTCGGCAACCGCATTCCCGAGACGATCATCGAGCCGGGCCGCGGCATGGTCGGCAATGCCGGCATCATCGAGAGCGAGGTGATCCTCGTCTCGAAGAAGTCGGATGATCCGTCCGAACCGCGCTGGGTCTATCTCGATATCGGCAAGTTCCATGGGCTGGCCGAGTCGATCGACGAGGCGATCCGCTATCCCATCCGCACCCGCCATGACGGCGGCGAGATGGGCCCTTGCGTGATCGCCGGGCCGACCTGCGATTCGGTGGATGTTCTCTATGAGAAGACGCCGTATTCGCTCCCGTTCAGCCTCGAGATCGGCGACAAGGTGCTGATCGAAGGCACGGGCGCCTACACGACGACCTATTCCACCGAGTGCTTCAATGGCATGCCGGGGCTCCGACAGATCGTCATCTGAGATCGGACGGAGCCTTCCTTTCCGCCATCACCCGTTCGGCAGGGAGCCGGATCAATCCGATCCGGCTCCCGAGGCGCGAGGGTCTCCCTGAACCCGCGCTTGCGAAGCGCGCCATGGCCACGAGGCCAGGAGACCGGACATGATCCGCATTGACAATGAACTCCCCCAGGAGGCCCCCGCACGCGAGGCCATGCTTGATCGCGCCTTTGGGCCTGCCCGTTTCGTGAAGACCTGCGAAAGGCTGCGCGAAGGTCGTTTGCCGGCTGAAGGCTTGTCTTTCATCGCGCGCGCCGGCGACATGCCGGTCGGCACTTTGCGCTTCTGGCATGTCGAGGCCGGTGGCGTTCCGGCGCTCATGCTCGGCCCGCTCGCGGTGGATGAGCGGCTGCGATCGGTCGGCATCGGCGGCACGCTGATGCAGGTCGGCCTGGCGCGCGCCGCCGAGCTCGGTCATCGCGCGATCATCCTCGTGGGTGATGAGCCCTATTACGCACGATTCGGCTTCCACCGGGCACTGACCGGGCGGCTCGGATTGCCGGGCCCGGTCGATGCCGCGCGCTTCCTCGCGCGTGAGATCGTGCCGGGCAGCCTCGGTTCGGCGTCGGGCCTTGTGCGCGCCACGGGTGCGCTCGCACCGGACTCGTTCCTGACCGGAGGCGGCCATCGACGGCTCGCAGCCTGACTTTCACGCCTTCAACCGCCTTCGCGCCCCTTGACGGCTGGCTCTGCCGGTCTCCATAGGGGCGCGGATTTTTTTGAACCCCTGCCCCTCCACGAGATTTTCGCGCGAGAGACGAAGAGATGTCTGAGAACTGGCCAAACCACGGCACCATAACCGGCCCGGTCGTGATGATCGGCTTCGGCTCGATCGGGCGCGGCACGCTGCCGCTCATCGAGCGGCATTTCCAATTTGATCGCAGCCGCTTCGTGGTGATCGATCCCGATGACAGCGACCGTCCTCTGCTGGATGAGCGCGGCATCCGCTTCCTGCAGGCGGCCGTGACGCGCGAGAATTATCGCGACATGCTGAAGCCGCTGCTCACGGCCGGTGAGGGACAGGGCTTCTGCGTGAACCTTTCGGTCGATACATCTTCGCTCGACATCATGGAATTCTGCCGCGAGATCGGCGTTCTCTACATCGACACCGTGGTCGAGCCCTGGGTCGGCTTCTACTGGGATACCTCGGCCGGCCCGGCTGCGCGCTCGAACTACATGCTGCGCGAGACGGTTCTCGCCGCCAAGCGCAGGAACCCCGGCGGAACGACGGCCGTCTCCTGCTGCGGTGCCAATCCGGGCATGGTCAGCTGGTTCGTGAAACAGGCGCTCGTGAATGTCGCGAGCGATCTCGGCCTGCCTTTCGAGGAGCCGACCAGCCGCGAGGGTTGGGCGAAGCTGATGCGGGATGCTGGCGTGAAAGGCGTGCATATCGCCGAGCGCGATACGCAGCGTGCAAAGAATCCGAAGCCGGCGAATGTGTTTGTCAACACCTGGTCGGTCGAGGGTTTCCTTTCCGAGGGCATGCAGCCGGCCGAACTCGGCTGGGGCACGCACGAGCCCTGGATGCCGGAAAATGGCCGCACGCACGAAACGGGCTGCGGCGCGGCCATCTATCTTCTTCAGCCGGGTGCCAATACCCGCGTGCGCAGCTGGTGCCCCACCAATGGCGCCCAATACGGCTTCCTTGTCACCCACAATGAGTCGATCTCGATTGCCGACTATTTCACGCTGAAGGATGGCGACGGGAAGGCCCTGTTCCGCCCCACCTGTCATTATGCCTATCACCCGGCGAATGATGCGGTGCTGTCGCTGCATGAGCTCTTCGGAAATGGCGGCAACACCCAGCCGGATCATCACATCCTCACCGAGCACGAGATCGTCGATGGCATCGACGAGCTCGGCGTTCTGCTCTTCGGCCACAAGAACAACGCCTATTGGTATGGTTCGCAGCTCTCGGTCGAGGAAACGCGCCGCATCGCGCCTTATCAGAACGCGACTGGAATGCAGGTGACCTCGGCCGTGCTGGCCGGCATGGTCTGGGCGCTCGAGAACCCGGAGCGCGGCATCGTCGAGGCCGACGAGATGGATTACAAGCGCTGCCTCGAAGTCCAGATGCCCTATCTCGGCCCGGTGCGCGGCTTCTATACCGACTGGAACCCTACCAGGGACCGCGAGAAGCTGTTCCCCGAGGATGTCGATTACAATGAGCCCTGGGCCTTCCGCAACGTGCTGGTGCGGTGAAGTGATGAGGCCGGGGAAACCCGGCCTTCTTCATCTCAGATATACTTCACCGCGTCGCGCACATCAGCTTCGGTGATCTCTACCATCGATTTGCGGATTTTGGCGGCCTGCGTCGCCTCGCCCTCGCGCATCACGAGGACGATCGTTTCGATGCCGGGGCAGGCGGGATCGCCGCAATCGATTTCCGAGATGGTCAGCGTGAGGGGTGGATCATTGCCCAGGGCCGCCTCCACCCAGCCGCGAACACGATCGCGCGCGGGGTTCGCCTCGGGTTTTTTCCGGAAGGGATTGGGGAAAGGCGCCATGCTGCGCCGTCCTCACACTGGCAGGTCGAGCAGGCCGGCAGCGCCCGATTCCGCGCCGAAGATCAGCCGGCGGCCATCCCGATCCCAGGCGAGTGCAGTGATCGGCGCGCCATCGCCGCCCGCCCGCACCAGAAGCTCGCTGGCATCGGTGAGGCGCACGAGCAGCACCCAGCCATCGGCATAACCGATCGCCAGCACGAGTGCCTTGGGGTGAAAGGCCACCCGGGTGACGCGGGCCGGGCGCGCTCCGCATTCGCGCGGCGGCTTGCCCATGGGCCCATCCTTTGCGAAGGGCCAGATGATGGCTGCCTCCGCGCCGGAGGTCGCGAGCCAGAGCCCGTCATGGGACCAACACATGTCGCGCACTTTCGCGGGATAACCCGACATGCGCATGTGGCCCTTGTCGGCCAATCGCCAGCCATGAAGCTGGTTTTCCTGCATCGAGGTGAGCACGAAGCGCCCATCCGGCGAGACCTCGCATTCGAGATGCGAGCCCTTCCATTCGAGCTTCTCGGGCTCGGCCGCCATGTTCGGAAACCACAGCGCAACGAAGCCGTTCTGCGATACCGCAAGCCGATAGCCCTTGGGGAAGAAGGCGAGGCCTCGCGCGGATGAGGTGAGCGTGAGGCTCTTCCCATGGCCCTTGCCATCCCGCGTGCAGGCCTGCCGGCCGATGCTCCAGGCGGTCGCGCCATCCGGGCCGAGCGCCAGCGCATCCACCCAACCCTTGCCCTCGCCGAGGAGCTTCGGCGCCTCGCCGGGCCGGCACTCGAAGACGCGGCCATCATCGCCGCCTGTGACAATGCGGTCGCCCGCGATCTTTGCAACGAGGATAGCATCGGCATGCGGCCGCAAGGCCGGCGCTTCACGACCGATCTGGATCGCGCCCTCGGTTGTGACAACCACGATCTCGCCGCCCACAAAGCTGGCAGCGAGAATATGGGCATCGAAGGCGAGCGATTGCACGCGATCGGTGAGGGAGGAGGCAGGCTGGATCATGCCCCGTTCCTGCCTCAGGCCGCGCAGGCGAGGAAGCCCTTTTTGAGCTCGTCTTCCTTGAGGTTGCGTCCGATGAACACGATGCGACTGACGCGTTTCTCGTCCGGCCGCCAGTCACGTTGCAGGTCGCCGTCGAGGATCATGTGCACGCCCTGGAAGACGAAGCGCTTCGGCTCCTTCCTGAAGGCGAGAATGCCCTTGGAGCGGAGGATGTTCGGCCCCTCGACCTGCACGAGATCATTGATCCACGGCATGAACTTCTCGGGATCGACATCGCCCTCGATGGCGACCGATACCGATTGCATGTCCTCATCGTGATAGTGCTTCAACCCGCGATGATGGTGGTGATCATGATCATGGTGGTGATGCTCGTGGTGGTGATGATCATGCGTGCAGCCCGGGCCGCATTCATGGTCATGGTCGTGATGATGGGGATGATCATGGTCATCCGCCTCGAGGAAGGCGGGCTCTATTTCGAGAATGCGCTCGAGATCGAAGGCGCCCCGGTTCAGCACCGCATCAAGCGGCACGGCGCATTTCTGCGTGCGGTGGAGCACCGCGTAGGGGTTGATGCCGCGGATGCGGGCTTCCACCTCGCGCAGCTCCGCCGGCGTGACGAGATCGGTCTTGTTGAGCAGGATGACATCCGCGAAGGCGATCTGGTTCTTCGCTTCCGGCGCGTCCTTCAGGCGATCCTTGAGCCACTTCGCATCGGCCACGGTGACCACTGCATCAAGGCGGGTCCTGGCACCGACATCCTGATCGACGAAGAAGGTCTGCGCTACCGGGGCAGGGTCGGCAAGGCCGGTGGTTTCCACGAGAATGGCATCGAAGCGGCCCTTGCGCTTCATCAGCCCCTCGATGATGCGGATGAGATCGCCGCGCACGGTGCAGCAGATGCACCCGTTATTCATCTCGAAGACTTCCTCATCGGCCCCGACCACGAGGTCGTTGTCGATTCCGATCTCGCCGAACTCATTGACGATGACGGCGAATTTCTTGCCATGCGGTTCGGTGAGAATGCGGTTGAGAAGTGTCGTCTTGCCCGCGCCGAGATAGCCGGTGAGCACAGTCACGGGGATTTTCTCGACGGGGATCTGGTCGGAGGCGGGTTCAGTCATCGGGAATGGTCCTTCTCGGCGCGTCGGGGTTCAAGGCCCCGTGCGGGAATGTCAGCCATATGGGCCCCGGACCAGCGCGATGCAAGCGCCGGCGAGGCCCCGTTTAGGTTAGTCCCTCAGCGCCTCGGCGATCGTCTTCGCGTTGTGGCGGATCAGCGCGAGATAGGTCGGGGCGGGGCCCTTCTCGTCCGTCAGGGCATCGGAATAGAGCGTGCCGCCGAGGCGTGCGCCGGTTTCCTTCGCAAGTTGTTCGGCAATGCGCGGATCGGCCACGTTCTCGAGGAAAACAGCTTTCGCCTTGCGCTCGCGCGCCGCCCTGACGATGCGCGCGATATCCTGCGCGGATGGTTCCGCTTCAGTGGAAAGACCGCGCGCACCCTCGATGCGGATGCCGAAATCGCGCGTGAAATACCGGAACGAATCGTGGTTCACGATGCCCAGGCGATTATCCTTGGGTATGGATGCCAGCAGACCGGCGATCTCGGTTTTCGCCTTGTCGAGTTCGGCGAGGTATTTCTCGGCATTGGCCCGGAAGACCGCCTCCCCTTCCTTGTCCGCGGCGATGAGGCCGTCGCGAATATTGCCGACATAGATCTTCACGGCATCGATCGATTGCCAGGCATGCGGATCATGCTTGCCATGGTCATGCGCATGGCCATGCGCGTGGCCATGCCCGTGATCATGCCCGCCGGATTCGGGCTTTTCGAGTGGGTTCAGTCCGTTGCTGGCGGTCACGACGCGCGCCTTCGAGCCGGAGGATTTCACGAGCCGGGGCATGAAGCGATCAAAACCGAGCCCGTTGACGATCAGCAGATCGGCTCCCTTGACGATCTTCGCATCCTGCGGGGTCGCGCGGTAGACATGCGTATCGGCGTTGGGGCCCACGAGGCTCACGACATTCGCGCGATCGCCGCCCACCTGCTTCGCGAGATCGGCAAGGATGGAGAAAGACGCCACGACCTGAACCGGCTTCTGCGCCTGCGCCAGGGCGAGGCCGGGCATCATAGCCCCGGCCAGCATCAGCCCCAGGGCGAGGCGGCGCGAGATATGAATGTTATTTTGTTTCATATCATCGGTGCAGAACATGGCGAATATTCCTTTCGTGAATTCTCAGGCTTCGAGATGGCGGCGCGGCATCCATCGGCGCAACAGGCCGAGCGGTGCCACGATCAGCGAGGCGATATAGGAGAGCCCCGCGACGAGAATGATGGCCGGGCCCGAGGCGAGGCCCAGGTGATAGGAGACCAGCAGGCCCACGAGGTTCGCGAACATCGCGGCCAGCACCGCGATGGCCAGCATGGCCGTGATGTCGTCGCTCCAAAGCCGTGCCGTGCCGGCGGGCAGCATCATGATGCCCACCACCAGCAGGGTGCCCAGCGCATGGAAGCCGGCGACGAGGTTCAGCACGACGAGCGCCAGGAAACCGAGATGGAAGAGGGCACCGTGCCGGCTTACACCGGCTGCAAAGCCAGGATCGAGGCATTCGAGAACGAGGCCGCGATAGCCCAGGGCCAAGGCCACCATCGTGAGACTTGCGACGCTGATAATGAGCAGCAAGGTGGAATCATCCAGCGCGAGAATCGAACCGAAGAGCAGGCTGAGGACGTCCACATTCGCCTTCGCGCCGGCGAGGATCAGCACGCCGGTCGCGAGCGACAGGAGATAGAAGGCGGCGAGAGCCATATCCTCCTTCACGAGGGTCGCTCGGGAGATCGCGCCGGCCAGCAAGGCCACCGAGAAACCCGCGACGAGGCCGCCGATGGTCATCGCGCCGAGCGAGAGTCCGCCGATCAGGAACCCCAGAGCCGCGCCGGGCAGGATGGCATGGGCCATGGCATCGCCGATCAGGCTCATGCGGCGGAGCATCAGGAACAGCCCGATGGGTGCAGCGCCGAGCGAGACGGCGAGCCCCCCCACCAGCGCGCGGCGCATGGATGGAAACTCAATGAAGGGCCCGATAAGCAGATCGTAAAGGAGCATCACGCGGCACGCTCGCACAAGGCCGCCTCGCGGTCGAAGGCTTCGGACATCGAGCGCGCGCGAGAGAGATTGGCGTCGGTCAGCACCGTGGCGGTCGGCCCCCAGGCGATGAGTTCCCGCGCGATCAGCAGGCTTTCGGGGAAATGCTGGCGCACCACTTCAAGATCATGCAGCACGCAGAGGATGGTGCGGCCCTCCCGGTGCCAGGTCTCGATGATCACGAGTAGATCGGCAATGGTGCGCTCGTCGATGGCCGCGAAGGGCTCGTCGAGCAGGATCACGGGCGCATCCTGCAGCATCAGGCGGGCGAAAAGCAGGCGCTGCAATTGCCCGCCCGAGAGCGTGCGGATGGAGCGGTCCTCGAAGCCATCGAGGCCGACACGGGCGATCGCCTCATAGGTGCGGTCGCGATCCGAGCGCGAAATCCGTCCAAAAAGGCCGCGCCGGCTGCACAGGCCCGTCAATGCGAGATCAAAGACGCTCACGGGGAAGTCACGGCTGAGATCGCCGATCTGCGGCATGTAGGCGAGCGCGGGAAAACCATTGGCAATGGAACCACCCAACGGCGCGATCTGCCCGGCAATCCCCTTCAGCAAAGTGGATTTCCCGCCGCCATTCGGGCCCACGACGGCGAGCAGGCTGCCGGCCTTCACCGTGCCATCAAGGTGATGCACCGCGGGGTGGCGGTCATAGCCGAGCGTGAGATCGCGAAAGTTGAGATCGGTTTTCGACATCAGCGCATCGCCCAATAGGTCGCGAGCCAGAGCCCGCCGAGGATCGGCAGCACGAGCAGCAGTCGCTGAACGGCAGACAGGGCCATCAGCGAGCGGATGCGCGCCGGTCGCATCTTCCGCAGGCGCGGCTCGGCATGGGCACGATCATGGGCATGATCATGGCCATGCGCATGTCCGTGATGATCATGCTCTCCATGACCATGGGGGGTATGACCATGGGGGGCATGGCCGTGCCCGACGGCGACATGATCATGCCCACTGCCGTGATGATGGTCCGGCGCGTGGCGATGCGGGACAGACGAAGAGGGCGTGGTCAACATCAACTTGTTATAATGTTACATGCCCCGCTCCGCAAGGGCCGACCCACGTCAGCCGCCTTGAAGGCGGTTTATTCGTAGAAAGGCTCGGCCTTCATCGCGTTGCGGACGAAGACCGCCGTGAGATACACACCGCCCGCGAGCGAGAGGCCGATGAGCCCGTAGGTCACTTCCTGGCCCCAGCCCATCAATCCGCCCAGCGCCCAGCCCAGCGCCAGGGCGGCGGCCAGGATTTCCGTGCCGACGAGAATGGCCGCGCAAATCACCGCGAGCGCATTGGAGCGATTGAAACGCTTTTCGGCCATTCTATCCTCGTTCCCTGGATCAGCCTTCGCGCGAGGCCCGATTTCGAGCTATCGGATCACGGCTCCGCTTGCAACTGTCGAGCCGCAATCCCTGTTTGCCGAACCCGCCGAATGAGGACCCTTCATGAAAGAGACCCCTGTCTTCGCCCATGCCGCTGTCGCAGCACCGCATCGGCTTGCCGCCGAGGTCGGGCAACGCATCCTCGCGGCTGGCGGCAATGCCATCGAGGCGATGGTGGCGATGGCGGGCGCGATCGCGGTCGTCTACCCGCATATGAACTCGATGGGCGGTGACGGATTCTGGCTCATCCGCACGCCGGATGGAAAGGTCCGCTCCATCGAGGCCTGCGGCTATGCGGGCAGCAAGGCCACCATCCCCGCCTATCGCGCCAAGGGCTATGACGCCGTGCCGGTGCGCGGCCCGGATGCTGCGCTGACCGTGGCCGGAGCCATCGGCGGCTGGATGCTCGCGCTGGAACTCTCCAAGGCGCTTGGCGGCAAGATGCCCTTGAAGGACCTCGTGGCGCAGGCCGAGACACTGGCCCGCGACGGCGTGCCCGTCAGCCAGTCCGAGGGGCGCTATATCGTGAAGGAGCGTGAGGCGATCCTCGCAGTGCCGGGCTTCGCGCAGCATTTCCTGGGCAAGGGGGGCAAGCAACCGGAGGCAGGCTCGCTGCGCAAGCAGCCGCAACTGGCGGGCGTATTCGAGCAACTGGGCCATGCCGGTCTTGCGGATTTCTACAAGGGCGACATCGCGCGGGAAATAGCGGTCGATCTTGAACGCGCCGGTTCGCCGGTGGCGCGCGAGGATCTGGCTCGCTACGAGGCGCGCTGGCGCGAGCCACTCAAAACGCAGTTGCCCGGCGTGAC
>JADCCH010000306.1 GCA_020252865.1 Methylobacterium sp. | reverse complement strand
GGGGAAACGCTTGGCCCAGTCGACGCTCGCGATGCGTTCGTCGGTCACCAGCGCCGTGCGGCCGCCGCGATTGACGAGTTCAATCGCCAGAGCCTCCGCCGGGAAGAGATGCCCGCCGGTGCCACCGGCCGCCAGCAGGATGAGGGGCTTTTCCTCAGGCATGGGCAGGCTCCCCGGATGCGGACGCGCCATAGGATTGATGGCGCTCGATCAGGCTCGATTTCGGCCGTCGGCGCGTCACGGCGAGCAGCATTCCCGCTGCCAGCCCCACCGAGAGCAGCGAGGAGCCGCCATAGGAGAGGAACGGCAGCGTCATGCCCTTGGGCGGGATGAGGTTCAGGTTCACGGCCATATTGATGAAGCTTTGCAGGCCGAAGAGCATCACCAGACCCGCCGCCGCGACGCGGCTGAATGGATCGGTACTCTCCCGGGCGACGATGAGCCCGCGAATGACGATGAAGGCAAAAAGGGCCACCACCATCAGGCAGACGATCGCGCCATATTCCTCGCCGATCACCGCGAAGAGAAAGTCCGTATGGCTTTCGGGCAGGCTGCGCTTCACCGTGCCCTCGCCGGGCCCGCGCCCGAACCACCCCCCCTGGAAGAAGCTTTCCAGAGCCTGGTCGGTGTTGAAGGTGTCCGCATCGCCCTTGTTCAGGAAGCGGTTGATGCGGTCGGTCGCGTGTTCGAGGAAACGGTAGGCGAAGAAGAGCCCCAGCGCGCCAAGCCCCATCAGACCGAGCACCCAGAGGATGTGCAGGCCCGTGAGGAAGAACATTGCCGACCAAACCGCCGAGACAAGAATGGTCTGCCCGAGATCAGGCTGGCGGATCAGCGGCACGGTTACGGAAAGCAGCAGGCCGAAGGCGATGGCCAGCGGCAGGATCGCCAGGTCTTTGCGCTCCATCGCCTGCGAGAAGGCCCAGGCGCTCATCACCACGAAGGCCGGCTTCACGATTTCCGACGGCTGCAGGTTGAAGCCGCCGATGAAGATCCAGCGTTTCGCGCCCTTGATCTCCGTGCCGATGAACAGCGTGGCGATGACGAGGCCAAGGCCGACCATGAAGAGGATCAACGCCAGGCGTCGCACAAGGCGGGGCGAGAGAAACGAGGTTCCCACCATAAGAAGGCCCGCCGCAACGAGGAAGATCGCCTGGCGGTTCACGAAGTGGAAGGTGGAGAGCCCGAGCTTGTTCGCAACCGGGGGATAGGCGGCGAGCCCGAACAGGATGCCCGCCACCATCAGGGTCGCGAAGGAAAAGAGCAGCCAGCGATCGATGGTCCACCACCATTCGCCGAAGGGCGTGCGCTCCGCGCGGCTGACCATCCCGACCTCCCCTCCTCGCGCTGCCCCTGTACCGGCGGTCGGCGCAGGACGCACCGCCGCTCAAAGGGGTCGGAAACCCGGCAATGCCGAAACGAGGTCGCGGAAGACTTGTCCCCGCACCTCGAAATTCGGAAACTGGTCAAATGACGCGCAAGAGGGTGAAAGAAGGATTACCGGTTCTGCGAAATCACTGCGGTTTGCGTCCTCGGCGGCCTGTTTCACGGCCGTTTCGAGCGTGCCGGACAGAACATGCGGCACGGCAGAGCCGAGCGTCTCCGCAAAGCTCCCGGCAGCATCGCCGATGAGGTAGGCCTTGGCCACGCGCGGGAACAGCGGCGCCAGATCGGCGATGCCCCCGGCTTTCGCCTTGCCGCCGCAGATCCAGAACAGGCCGTTCTCGAAAGCAAGCAGCGCCTTGCCGGTCGAATCGGCGTTGGTGGCCTTGGAATCGTTGACCGCCAGCGCGCGCCCCACCCGGCCGATCTGCTCCATGCGATGCGCGAGCCCTGGGAAAGTCGTGAGGCCCATCTGGATGATGTCGCGCGGCACGGAGAGTTGCAGGCAGGCGGCGAGGGCCGCCGCCGCGTTCTGCCCGTTATGGGAGCCACGCAGGGAGCCGATCCCTGCAAGATCGGCCAGCATCTCGCCCTGGCTGTTCGTGATCACGCGACCCGCGACATGGATCGAGGCCCCATGCTTCGCCACAACCGAAATCGTCACCGTGCGTCCACCGGCCCTGGAATGGCGCATGGCGATCGCTTCCGAGGCCGGATCATCAATGCCCACGATCGCGATCTGCGAAGGTGCGATCATCCGTTCCTTCACGGCCGCGTAATGATCGAAGCTGCCATGCCGGTCGATATGGTCCGGCGAGAGATTGAGATGGATGCCGATGGTCGGGCGGATCATCGGCGCGAGATCGATCTGGTAGGAGGACACCTCCAGCACATGCACGCGGCGGGGTGCATTCGCCTCCGGCGGCGCAAGTTCCAGCACCGGCGTGCCGATATTCCCGCCCATCTGCGCATCGAACCCCGCTTCCCGCAGAAGATGCGCAACCAAGGCCGTGGTGGTGGATTTCCCGTTCGTGCCGGTGATGCAGACCACGAGGGAATCCGGCGCGCGCCTGGCCCGCTCGCGGAAGAAGAGATCGACATCGCCGATCACCGGCACGGAAAACGCATGGGCGAGTTTTACGCTCCAATGCGGCTCGGGATGCGTCAGCGGCACGCCGGGCGAGAGCACGAGGGCTGAAACGCTCTTCCAGTCGAGTTCGCGCAGATCCGCCGCGTGAAGGCCTGCCACGCGGGCTTTTTCGATCGCCGCG
>JADCCH010000305.1 GCA_020252865.1 Methylobacterium sp. | reverse complement strand
TCGCGTTCTGCACCTGCAAGCAGACCGGCAAATCCCCGATGTGCGACGGAAGCCACAAGGCGCTCTGAGCGCCGAAGACCAGACTGAGCCCCGATGCCCGATCTTCTCCTCGAACTCTTTTCCGAAGAAATTCCCGCCCGCATGCAGAGGCAGGCGGCGGAGGATTTGAAGAAGCTCGTCACCAACGCGCTGGTGGATCGGGGCCTCACCTATGAGGGGGCCAAGGCCTTCGCGACCCCGCGCCGGCTGGCACTCACTGTTGCGGGCCTGCCGGTGCGCCAGCCCGACACCCGCGAGGCGAAGAAGGGCCCACGCATCTCCGCCCCGGAGGCTGCTCGGCTGGGTTTCCTGAAATCCATCGGCGTGCCGGAAAGCGAATTCCATCGCTTCGATCTCTACGAGGGCCATTCCATCTCGCTGCCGGAGCGCGGCCTTTCGGTGGAGGTGCGCGGCACGGGCAAGGAGGCCACCGCCTTCGCGCTGATCGAGAGGGAAGGCATCGAGACGATCGCCGTGCTGGCGGAGATCCTCCCCGGCATCATCCGCGCCTTCCCCTGGCCGAAGAGCATGCGCTGGGGCGCCGCGAGCGCCGAGCCCGGATCTTTGCGCTGGGTGCGCCCTTTGCGCTCTATCCTCGCGACCTTCGGGGCGGAAACCGAAGATACCGAGATCGTGCCCTTCGCGGTGGATGGCCTGAAGGCGGGCAACGTGACTTACGGCCACCGCTTCATGAAGCCCGAGGCGATTGAGGTTCGGCGCTTCGCGGATTACGTGACGAAGCTCGAGGCCGCGAAGGTGGTTCTCGATGCCGACCGGCGCAAGGAGATCATCCGCGCCGATGCCCGGAACCTCGCCTTCGCGGTAGGGCTGGAACTCGTGGAGGATGAGGGGCTGCTCGAAG
Source organism: Methylobacterium sp. (assembly GCA_020252865.1). Taxonomy (GTDB): domain Bacteria; phylum Pseudomonadota; class Alphaproteobacteria; order Rhizobiales; family Beijerinckiaceae; genus Rhabdaerophilum. Next base: position 4,909 of record JADCCH010000305.1, on the reverse strand, counting down.
AGGTCGCAGGCCTCGTCGAATGGCCGGTGGTGCTGATGGGCGGCTTCGAGGAAGCTTTCCTCGATGTGCCGGCCGAGGTGATCCGCGCGACCATCCGCGCGAACCAGAAATGCTTTGTTCTGAGGAAAGCCTCCTCTCCCTTGGGGGGAGAGGGGGGCGCGGAGCGCCGGGAGAGGGGGCAAGAGAATGCTCTTGCCAATCGCTTTCTTCTCACCGCGAATATCGAGGCGAAGGATGGCGGCAAGGTCATCATCGCTGGCAATGAACGCGTGATCCGCGCGCGCCTCTCGGATGCGAAATTCTTCTGGGAGAACGACAAGCGCGTTTGGGAAGGCTACAAGGAAAAAGACAAGCTCGATGCGGCTCTGGCCCGCTTCCAGAAGGTCACCTTCCATGAAAAGCTCGGCTCCCAGTGGGATCGCATCGAGCGGATACGCGCGCTGGCGAAGGAATTGTGCAAGGTCACGGGCGCGGACGAAAAGCTGGTCGATCGCGCCGTGACGCTCTGCAAGGCGGATCTCCTCACCGAAGTCGTGGGCGAATTCCCCGAGGTGCAGGGTTTCATGGGCCGCCTCTATGCGGGGCTCATCGGCGAACACCCGTCGGTCGCGGCCGCCTGCGAGGAGCATTACAAGCCCGTCGGGCCGAATGATCGCGTTCCCACGGACAAGGTGTCGGTCACGGTCGCACTCGCCGACAAGCTCGATACGCTCGTGGGCTTCTGGGCCATGGGCGAGAAACCCACAGGTAGCAAAGACCCTTACGCGCTACGTAGAGCGGCGCTGGGCGTAATTCGGTTGCTGGACGAGAACGATCTCCAAATTGATCTGCAGCGTTTGTTCTTCAACAAATTCCAGTCGGGAATTGTTGGGGCGTTGTTTGGATTCGGTCTGTTTGTCGAGCAATTCAACGATCTTTCCAGGGGTTATGAAGATCAAACAGGGGACGATTTGGCAAATGAAATTGAAAAGGCTTTCATCTTTCCAGTTTTCAAGCATTTTGTTCCTCAGAAGGATGGGCTCGAAAAAGTCAAGCTTTTGAAGTGCAATCCAGAAGTCAATAAAGATTGTAACGTCGAAGTCCCGAATGATTTTGAAGAGGTCGTTTCTTTTTTTTCGCGGATGGTCGCACTCTGCGAGCCAGCGCTTGAAAACGATTTCGAAAGCATCAGCGAAGAAGGGAAGCGATTTGTTGGAGAAATTTCTTCGCGCTTGGCCGATGACCTCCTCTCCTTCTTCCATGATCGCCTGAAGGTCATGCTCCGCGATGCCGGCGCTCGGCATGATCTGGTGGATGCCGTGCTCGGTAATGGTGAAACCAACGACGACCTCCTGCTCGTCGTTCGTCGCGTGGAGGCGCTGGGCAAGTTCCTCGACACCGAGGATGGCAAGAACCTTCTTGCTGGCTACAAGCGCGCTGCGAACCTCCTGCGCGACGAGGAAAAGAAGGCAAAGACAACGAATGAAACGGAAGGCGCGTTCGAAGCCGCAGCCGACCCCGCTTTGCTGACGGAAGCGAGCGAAAAAGCGCTGAACACATCACTGATCGGAGCAGATAAGGCGACAGTTGCCGCTATCGCCGATCAAGATTTTGAGATGGCTATGCGTGCGATGGCGAAACTTCGCGCGCCGGTCGATGCCTTCTTCGATGCCGTGATGGTCAATGCGGAAGACCCCGCCATCCGCAGGAACCGCCTCGCTTTGCTGGCCACGCTTCGCCGTGTAACAAGGCAAGTGGCGGATTTCTCGAAGATTGCGGGTTAGGGCGCTGGCAAAGCGCGACTGCGCGCCGGGCGGTCAGCCCGGTCCCAGGACAACAAAGCCGAATTTCTCGAAGATTGCGGGTTAGGGCGTCATGGCCGGGCTTGTCCCGGCCATCCACGACTTTCGGCCGCTGCCAAGACATGGATGGCCGGACCAAGTCCGGCCATGACGGGTGAGCGTCGGGCCGCGTTTCCCCATGATGTCGCATCATCCCCAACGCATTCCGGGTGCTGATCATTTCATCACGCCAATATGCTTTTGGAATGCATGAAAGCGCGATAGCCTGTTGCAAAGGCGGGCAAATCTTGTTGCCGCGCCAGAGGGCACCTGCCAGAGGGCACCTGCATGACGAATATCGCCACCCGCGCCGTGCCGGCCGGCCTCATCATCCTCTCAGGCTGCCTGATCGCGAGCATCGGTTTCGGGCCGCGTTCGGCCATGGGCTTTTTCCAGCAGCCGATCATCTCGGCCAATGGCTGGGGGCGGGATGTTTTCGCTCTGGCGCTCGCCATCCAGAACCTCGTCTGGGGCATTGGCCAGCCCTTCATGGGCGCGATTGCCGACCGCTTCGGCACGCTGCGCGTGCTCTGGGGCGGCCTTGCGCTCTATGCCGCCGGCCTCGCGCTGATGACGATCTCCACCACCCCCTCGGCGCTGACGCTGACGGCCGGCGTTCTGATCGGCTTCGGTTTGGCAGGCTCGAGTTTCAACCTTGTGCTCGCCGCCTTCGGCAAGCTGCTGCCGCCTGAAAAGCGCAGCATGGCCTTCGGCTTCGGCACGGCGGCCGGTTCGTTCGGGCAGTTCCTGTTCTCGCCGCTTTCCGTGGTGCTGATCCGCGATTACGGCTGGTCGAACGCGCTGCTGGTTTTCGCCGCGCTGACGCTGCTCGCGATGCCGCTGGCCCTGGCACTCGCCACGCCACCGCAGGCGAAGCCCGCCAATGCAACCGATGCGACGCAGAACCAGACCGTGAGGCAGGCGCTGACGGAAGCCTTCCATCATCGCTCCTATGTGCTGCTGGTGCTCGGCTTCTTCACCTGCGGCTTCCAGCTCGCCTTCATCACCGTGCATCTGCCAAGCTATTTCAAGGATATCGGCCTGCCCCCGGAAGTGGGTGGCCTCACGCTGGCGCTGGTGGGCCTGTTCAACATCGTGGGCTCGCTCTCAGCGGGTTGGCTCGGCAATCGCATGCCCAAGCGCTGGATTCTCGCCTTCATCTATTTCGCGCGTTCGGTGGTCGCAGTGGGGCTGCTCGCCTCCATTCCCTTCGCGGCCATGCCGGTCAGCGTGTTCGGAACAGTCACGACCGTAGGCGTGATCGCGGCGCTGACTTTCGGCGCGCTGACAGGCCTGTTGTGGCTTTCCACCGTGCCGCCCACGGCAGCACTCGTCTCGATCATGTTCGGGCCGCGCTACATGGCGATGCTCTATGGCTTCGCCTTCTTCTCGCACCAGGTCGGCGGCTTCCTCGGCGTCATCCTCGGCGGGGTGCTGTTCGAGAAGACCGGCAGCTATGATGTGGTCTGGTGGCTGTCCATCGCGCTGGGCGTGGCCTCGGCGCTGATCAACCTGCCGATTCGCGAGAAGCCCGCGCCGCGCCTCGCCATGGCGGGCGCGGTGTGATGCCTACACCTCCTCGCCTTCCAGCAGCTTGCGCTGGCGGGCGAGTTCGTGGCCGAAGAAATCGAGGAAGGCCCGCACCCGCGCGGCCTTCTTCAGGTCCGGATGCGTGAGCAGCCACAGGCCGGAATCGGCCTTCGGCGACAGCGCCACCCGCACAAGCGAGGGGTCTTTCGCGCCCATGAAGCAGGGCAGGAGGCCAGCGCCAATCCCCGCGCGCAAGCCGGCGATGATCGCCGAGACGGCGCTCACCTTCGCCACCACATTGCCAGCCGGAACATTGTCCTCCAGCCATCGGGTGGGGCTCATGGTGTGGATGGGATAGCTCATGCCGATCCACGGAATCCCCGGCGCGAGAAAGCTCGAAGCTTGCTTCGGATCAAGCTTGTGGCGCGCGAGGAAATCACGCGAGGCATAGGCGCTCCAGGCGATGGTGCCGACGCGACGGCCCACCAGCGTTTCCGGAGGGTCGGTCGCGGCGCGAATCGCGACATCGGCATCCCGGCGCGACAGGTTCAAGGGCCGGTTGTCGATGACGAAGTCGAGCAGGATTTCCGGGAATTTCGCATGGAACTCCGCGAAGGCCGGCGCGATGAGATCGGAGAACATCGTATCGGCGGTGGTCACGCGCAACTCGCCGGATGGGCGAACATCCTGCCCCGCGATGCGTCGCTCGAACTCGATGATCGATTCCGACATCCGGGTGGCCAGAGCCACCATTTCCTCGCCAGCGGAGGTCAGCAGATAGCCCGTGCGCGCACGCTCGAAAATGCGCACACCGAGTTGGTCCTCCAGCGTGTTCAGCCGACGAAAGACGGTGGAGTTGTTGACCGCGAGCGCTTCGGCAGCGCCACCAAGGGAACGGGCATCGGCAATCGCCTTCACAAGGCGAAAGTCGTCCCAGGCGAGGGGTTGGGTCATCATGCTACCGCATTATTTTTCGATCGAGCACTATACCAAGAATTGCAGGCTGTAACAGCGGTGCGTCTCCGCTCTCATATTCGACTTAAGTCATAGAAAGATGCGCCACGCGGGGCTGCGGCCCTCTGCAATCGGTCAAAAACTGCTTCTCCGAGCCCAGCTCTGGAAAATTTGACCACGCCGATCGCGCTGGGAGAAAGTCCATCCAGCCGCCTCAGCATGGCGTAGAGGTTGGCTGCTGCCTCCACGGGGTCGCCCTTCTCGGAAAGGTTGAGCGTTCGCGCGGGATGGGCACCTGCAGGCCATTCTCGTCCAAATGCCAGACAGGCCTCGTCCGGCCCGATGCTGGTCGCCTCCAGCCGGATGGGTGCGCGGGTAGCATAATGCGAGGTCAGGCGGCCCGGCGCGAGCGGATTGTCCTCGCTCCTGCTCTCGGGCTCGGCCACGCTTTGGCCGATCACGGCCTCCACCGAATCCCGCGTGACGGCGCCGGGCCGCAGCAGGACCACCTGATTGTCGAGGCAGGCCAGGATGGTCGATTCGACGCCCACGGGCGAGGCCTCCCCCATGACCACCGCATCGATGCGCCCCTCGAGATCCACGAG
>JADCCH010000304.1 GCA_020252865.1 Methylobacterium sp. | reverse complement strand
GAGATGCCGGAAGAGCTGGTCCACCACCTCCTGCCCCACAGCCTCGGCCGGGGCGGAAAGCTTCGACAACCGACGCAAGACCAGCGTCGTCACCAGGGCGAGCCGCTCAAAGCGGCCTTCGAAGCTATCCGCGACACCATGCTCCCGATAGGCCACGGGGTTGCGCGCAGCCGCGACGAGATCGAGGAACAGCCCTGTCACGTCAGGCACCGAGCGGGAGCGGAACAACCAGCCGAACATGGAAATCCTGCGGTAAGGGACAACCAAAAGGGAAAAGGGCCGACCTTGGCGCCGCTTGTGGCTTAGGCCGGGTTGTTTTTCAATCTTCATTTCTCCGCAATCGAATGATTGTCTTTCGCCCCGGAAAAGGGCATCGAAAGCCCCAATGTCAGGTTGGCCGGTGCGGGTTCCACCCGCATCTTCCGCCAGCGCGTTGCGACCGAATGGAGTTTTACGCATGATGATGCGCACCCTGCCCGGCCTGGCCGGCGCCACGGCGATCGCGGCCCTGCTTCTGGCGACCGCCGGCTGCGCCGATCAGAGCATCGGCCAGCGCGGCTATGTGATCGACGAGAAGGCCCTGGCGCAGATCAAGGTCGGCTCCTCGGCCGAACAGGTGCTGCTGGTGATGGGCACGCCCTCCACCACCTCCACCGTGGGCGGGCAGACCTATTACTACATCTCCCAGAAGCTCTCGCGCCCCGTCCTCGCGCTGAATGACCGCGTCACCGACCAGCGGGTGATCGCCTTCTACCTCGATGACAAGAACCGCGTCACGCGCGTCGCCGATTATGGCCTGAAGGATGGCGTCGTGTTCGATTTCATTTCGCGCACCACCCCGACCGGCGGGCAGGAAGCGAGCTTCCTCGGCGGCATCTTCCGCCGCATCGGGGCCAGCGCGGTGTGATGTTTCCCTCAGCGGAAAGCTCGTCGTTACCGAAACGGCGAACAATCAGGTCGAAAAACCTTTGCTGCGCATACATGCGCTGACCTGAGCGACGGCGGCTGGCCGCACGGGAAGCGACCAGTAAATCGCCTCCTTTCCCCTGTCGTTCGGGCGCCGCCGAACGACCCCTCCCGCGTCCGAATTGCACTGACAGCGGGCCTTAGCTGCCCGGCTTTTCACCTGATCGCAAAGCGCATCGTAAGCGAGGGCCGGGACAGCGGAGTATTGGAAGGAAACCCCCGAACACACTGCGATCAGGATCAATGTCTTCTTCATCGATCAGCCTCCCCATCTTCGGTACGAGCAAGGCTAACGGAAAAAAAAAAACGGCGCAAGCGGCGCCGCTTCAGGAATCAGTCCCTGTTGAAGTGGCCTATTGCGAAGCTCGCCAAGAGGCAGGGCTTCGCTATTGTTCCAGTCAATGCGCGAGGATCGCGAGCAGCAGCAGGGCCACGATGTTCGTGATCTTGATGGCCGGATTCACGGCCGGGCCGGCGGTGTCCTTGTAGGGATCGCCGACGGTGTCGCCGGTCACCGACGCCTTGTGCGCATCCGAGCCCTTCATGTGGCGCACGCCATCCTGGTCCACGAAGCCGTCCTCGAAGGATTTCTTCGCGTTGTCCCAGGCGCCGCCACCCGAGGTCATCGAGATGGCGACGAACAGACCCGTGACGATCACGCCCAGCAGCATCGCGCCCACCGCCGCGAAGGCCTGCGCCTTGCCGGCAATGGCGTTCACGCCGAAGAAGATGACGACAGGCGCCAGAACCGGCAGCAGCGAGGGGATGATCATCTCGCGGATGGCGGCCTTGGTCAGCATGTCGACAGCGCGGGCATAATCCGGCTTCTCCGTGCCGTCCATGATGCCCGGCTTCTCCTTGAACTGGCGGCGCACTTCCACCACCACGTCGCCGGCCGCGCGGCCCACGGCCGTCATCGCGATGCCGCCGAAGAGGTAGGGGATGAGGCCGCCAAGCAGCAGGCCGACCACCACATAAGGGTTGGCGAGGCCGAAATCGATCGTCCCGATACCCTTGAAATAGGGGAACGCCGTCGAGCCCGCCTTGTTCGCTTCCGCAATGAAATACTGCAGATCGTAGTTGTAAGCGGCGAAGAGCACCAGCGCGCCGAGACCCGCCGAACCGATCGCATAGCCCTTGGTGACCGCCTTCGTGGTGTTGCCCACCGCGTCGAGCGCGTCGGTCGACTTGCGCACTTCCTTGGGCAGGCCCGCCATCTCGGCGATGCCGCCGGCATTGTCCGTCACGGGGCCGAAGGCGTCGAGGGCCACGATCATGCCGGCGAGGCCGAGCATGGAAGCCGTGGCGATCGCCGTGCCGAAAAGCCCCGCGAGGTTGTAGGTGAGGATCACGCCCGCGACGATGACGAGGGTCGGCAGCGCCGTCGATTCGAGGCTGACCGCGAGGCCCTGGATCACATTGGTGCCATGGCCGGTCACCGAGGCCTGGCTGATCGAATTCACCGGGCGCATGCCGGTGCCGGTGTAATATTCGGTGATCCAGACGATCGCCGCCGTCACCAGAAGACCGACAAGACCGCACAGGAACAGCGCGCCGCCGGTGATGCTCTGGCCACCAACCGTGCCGATCGAGCCCCAGCCGATGGTGAACTGCGTTGCGACCCACAGGCCGCCGATGGAAAGCACGCCGGTCGCGATGAGGCCCTTGTAGAGCGCGCCCATGATCGAGCCATTGGCGCCGAGCTTCACGAAATAGGTGCCGATGATCGAGGTGAGAATGCAGACGCCACCGATCATCATCGGGTAGAT
>JADCCH010000303.1 GCA_020252865.1 Methylobacterium sp. | reverse complement strand
CGGCTCCTCCTGGGCCCGCGCCACCTGTTTTTCCCGGCCATGACTGCGTTCCATGGCAAATTCCGGGAGCCCGTACCCGTAGCCGAGCGCGAGAGCGCCCAGGATGGGGATGCTGATCCATTTGCTCTTCATGACGAAACCGCCTTTCGGCTGCCGTGGTGATTTCAGATTGAAGCATGATGGCGTTAAACAGCCTGCCGATCCGTGATGGAAACCAAGAAAATTTGAGCGAATTGCCATGAATTATCGCCACGATTTCCATGCCGGGAACTTCGCGGATGTGCTGAAGCATGTGATCCTCATGCGCATCCTGACGCATCTGCGGCTGAAGCCCGCCCCGTTCCGGGTGATCGACACCCATGCGGGGAGCGGAATCTACGATCTTTCCGGCGAGGAAGCCCAGCGTACGGGCGAGTGGCGCGGCGGGGTTGGGCGCATGGCCGAGCCCTTCAGCCCGGCATCCGAGGCCGTACTGGCCGCCTGGCGGGAGGCATTGGTCGCGATCTGCCCGGATGGCCGGCATTACCCCGGCTCGCCCCTCTTCATCCGCCACGGCCTGCGGGAGCAGGATCGCGCGGCCTTCAACGAATGCCACCCGGCGGCTGAGGCCACCTTGCGCAAGGCCTTGCCGAGACGCGACGATCGCCTCGCGATCACCGCGCTCGACGCCTACACCATCTGGAACGCGCAGGTGCCGCCCAATGAACGGCGTGGGCTGGTGCTGGTCGACCCACCCTTCGAGAACCGCCAAGAATTCGAGCGCCTTGCCAAGGGCATGAAACTGATGGCGCGGAAATGGACCGGCGGCAGCCTTGTGGTGTGGTATCCGATCAAGGATCGCGCAGCGCTCGATGGCTTCGAGAAGGCCGCGGCCGAGAGCGGATTTCCCGATGTGCTCGTTGCGGAACTGCACACCGATCGTTTTGATTCCGAAGGGCCGCTCGCGGCCTGCGGGGTGCTCGTCGCGAACCCGCCCTACACGCTCGAGGGCGACCTCGCGACCCTGCTGCCGGAATTGGCCGAGCGCCTCGCCACGGGCCGCACCGCCCGCTACCGGCTTGATTGGCTCGCAAAGAAGTAAAAGATGCTTGCCAGCCGGGCGCTCGCGCGCGAATTCTTCGGCACCACTCTCAAAGGAAACGCTCCCATGCTCACCCTGCGCTCTTCGACCACTTCGCCCTTTGGCCGCAAGGTGAAGGTCGCCGCGCTCGTCACCGGTCATTCCGGCAAGTTCAAGATCGTCACCGCCGATACCATGGCGGCGGATGATCCGCTGCGGCGCGACAACCCGCTGGGCAAGATTCCCTGCCTGATCCTGCCGGATGGCACAGCGCTCTATGATTCACGCGTCATCATCGAATGGCTCGACCACGATGCCGGCGGCGGAAAGGTTCTTCCCGCAGATTGGCCAAAGCGCGTCGCGGCCCTGAAGCTGCAGGCGCTGGCGGATGGCATCATGGATGCCGCGATCCTCATGCTGTACGAAGGACGCTTCCGCGTGGCCGAGAAACACGAAGCGCGCTGGATCGACCACCAGCGCGGCAAGGTGGAACGCGGTCTCGCCGCCCTCGAGGCCGATCCGCCGGTCGGCTCGGCGACGCCGGATGTCGGCACGATCGCGGTCGCCTGCATGCTCGACTGGATGGATTTCCGTTTCTCCACGCTCGCGGGTGGGCAATATCCGAAGCTCGCGGCCTTCCTCGAGGCAATGAACAAGACGATGCCGGGCTTCTCCAAGACCAAGCCGCACGTCTGAGCCCGGACATGAAAAACCCGGCCTGCGCGAACAGGCCGGGCGCATCGACTGGCGGCGAAATCCCGCTGGTCGTGATCAGAACCTGTAGCTCATGCCGAAACGCAGCAGGTTGTTCTGCACGCTGGTTCTTCGCGCGCCCGGCACGGAATAGTTCTCCCGACCGAAGCCATAATGCAGGAACTCCACGCGGGCCGAGACGCGATCGGTCAGCATCGCCTCGACGCCAGCGCCGATGACATAGCCGAAATGGCCCTGATCATCCTTGCCGGTCGCGGTCTTCATGGTGCCGGTCGTATAGGCGAGACCACCGGTGATGAAGGGCAGGAAGCGATCGAAGGCATAGCCCGCGCGAAGGCGGCCCGAACCCAGCCATTTTTGCCGGAAAGTATCAGAAAAGCCGCGATAATCGATGCCGGTATAGCCGAAATCACCTTCCGCGCCGAACACGCCGGGACCCGACTGGAAATTATAGCCCAGATGTCCGCCAAGGCCGAAACCATCGAGGTTCGCGCCGTTGGCCTTGCCCCAGCCGTAATGCGTGTTGAGGCCGAGATAGAGGCCCTGCCAATTCGCAGCCAAGCCCGGCACGGAATAAGGTGTAGAAGAGTTGCGGCTATTGGGAAAATCAGCCGCAATAGACTTCGCAGGATGCAACGCGCCAACCGTCAGCGCGATGCAGATCAAAGTCGAACGCAGATGTTTGCGCATCGCATTCCTCCTCGTTTGAAATGAATACAGGAGCTGTAGCTCCTTTCCTGATTTTTCAGGATTAACACGGCCGTTCACCATGCTGAACAAAAGCCTGAAGAGAAGGCCAACAACTGATTAATCGTGGTGGAAATCCGTTAAGCCTAACCGCGCGTAACCCCTTGGCGCGCAAACTCTTCGCCGCTTGTCAGCCCGGCACCCGCGTGCGAAGCGAGGGAAACGTGCTCGAAACCGGACGGAACCGTGACCGCCCCGCCCCTCTCGATTTTCATCATCGCGAAGAACGAGGCGGATCG
>JADCCH010000302.1 GCA_020252865.1 Methylobacterium sp. | reverse complement strand
GCCGGAACATGCACAGCTTCGATCCCTTCCGCATCCCCTCGGCCTTCGCGATGGCCGATGGCCGCCGGCAGGCCACGAAACTGCTCGCGCGCCACGCCAGCGACGGCCATGCCGCGCCCGAGAAGGTCGCCATGGTGCTCTGGGGCGCGGATAACGTGAAGACCGAAGGCGGCCCCATCGCGCAGGCCATGGCGCTGATCGGCGCGGAACCACGCTTCGACCATTACGGCCGCCTCACCGGCGCGAAACTCGTGCCGCTCTCCGAACTTGGCCGCCCGCGCATCGATGTGGTGCTGACGCTCTCGGGCATCTTCCGCGACCTGCTGCCGCTGCAGACGAAGCTTCTGGCCGAAGCCTGCTTTCTCGCGGCCGGCGCGGATGAGCCGGAAGCCATGAACTTCCTGCGCCGCAACACGCTGGCCTACCAGCGCGAGCAGGCTTGCGATTTCGAAACGGCGGCGCTCCGCGTGTTCTCGAATGCCGATGGTGCCTATGGCTCCAACGTCAACCACCTCATCGAGAACGGCCAGTGGGATAGTGGCGACGAGCTTGCCGAAACCTATTGCCGCCGCAAGAGCTTCGCCTATGGCTGCGATGGCGCGCCGCAGGCGCAGACGAAACTCCTGACCGGGATGCTCAGCCGCGTCGATCTCGCCTACCAGAACCTCGAAAGCCTGGAGGTCGGGGTCACGAGCCTCGATCAGTATTTCGACACGCTGGGCGGCATCTCCAAGGCCGCGCATCGCGAAAAGGGCAAGGCGATCCCGGTCTATATCGGCGACCAGACCCGCTCCGAGGGGGTGGTCCGCACGCTCGGTGAGCAGGTCTCGCTCGAAGCGCGCACGCGCATTCTCAACCCCAAATGGTTCGAGGGCATGCTGAAGCACGGCTACGAGGGCGTGCGGCAGATCGAGGAGCATGTCCGCAACACGGTCGGCTGGTCCGCCACCACCGGGCAGGTGGAGCCCTGGATCTACAAGCAGATGACCCAGACCCTGATGCTCGACGAAACCTTGCGCGAACGCCTGATCGCATTGAACCCGGTCGCCGCGAGCAAGGTCGTGAAGCGGCTCATCGAAGCCCATGAACGCCAATACTGGACGCCGGATGCGGCCACCGCCGAGGCCCTTCTGCAAGCCAGCGAGGATCTGGAAGACCGCATCGAAGGCATCGGAACCGAGGTTGCCGCATGACAACGCTTTACCGCCACCCCACCCTGAAGGACCGCGCAACCGGCGATGGCGAGGGCTCCGTGCAGGTGCATCTCGACCCCTCGACCCAGATCGAGACCGCGAAGGTTTTCGCAGTCTACGGCAAGGGCGGGATCGGCAAATCCACCACCTCTTCGAACCTTTCGGTGGCTTTCTCGAAGCTCGGCAAACGCGTGCTGCAGATCGGCTGCGACCCCAAGCACGATTCCACCTTCACGCTCACGAAGCGCCTCATCCCCACCGTCATCGACGTGCTGGAGACGGTGAACTTCCATTCCGAAGAGCTGCGCGTCGAGGATTTCGTCTTCGAGGGCTATAATGGCGTGATGTGCGTGGAAGCGGGCGGCCCGCCTGCCGGCACCGGCTGCGGCGGCTATGTCGTCGGCCAGACCGTGAAGCTCCTCAAGGAGCATCACCTTCTCGACGATACCGATGTGGTGATCTTCGACGTGCTGGGCGACGTGGTCTGTGGCGGTTTCGCGGCCCCCCTCCAGCATGCCGAGCGCGCGGTGATCGTCACCGCCAATGATTTCGACTCGATCTTCGCGATGAACCGCATCGTGGCGGCCATCAAGGCGAAGTCGAAGAACTACGATGTGCGCGTCGGCGGCATCATCGCCAACCGCTCGGCCGGCACGGACGAAATCGACCGTTTCGCCGCCGCCACCGGCCTGAAGCGCCTCGCGCATTTCCGCGATGTCGATGCCATCCGCCGCTCGCGGCTGAAGAAATCGACCATGTTCGAAATGGATGACACGCCCGAACTCGCCGCCGTGAAAGCCGAATACATGCAGCTCGCCGAAACCCTCTGGGCGGGCACCGAGCCGCTCAACGCGCAACCCATGAAGGATCGCGAGATCTTCGATTTCCTGGGGTACGAATGATGGCAAACGCCGCCTATCACAAGCGCAAGGACGAGCTCGAGACCTATTTCGACCGCACGGCGGTTGATGCCTGGGCGAAGCTCACCTCGGATGCTCCGGTTGGACGCATCCGCCGCACCGTGCGCGCGGGCCGCGATTCCATGCGCGCCAAACTGCTCTCCTGGCTGCCGGCGGATCTTTCCGGCATGCGCCTGCTTGATGCCGGTTGCGGCACGGGTGCACTCTCGGTGGAAGCCGCGCGGCGCGGTGCGGAAGTGGTGGCGATCGACATCTCGGCCACTCTCGTGAACCTCGCAGCCGAGCGCCTGCCGCGCGATCTCGGCCAGAATGGAACCGGCGGCCGTATCGATTTCCGCGTTGGCGACATGCTCGATCCCGCGCTCGGTCGCTTCGATGCGGTGGTCGCGATGGATTCGCTGATCCATTACGAAACCGACGACATTGCCCGCGCTTTGGCGGCCCTTGCCCCGCGCGTTTCGGGCCCGATGCTGATCACGATCGCGCCGCAAACGCCGCTGCTCACCGTGATGCACCGCGTGGGCCGGCTGTTCCCGCGCGGGGATCGTGCGCCGGCGATCGTGCCGGTCAGCGCTGCGGGCCTGACCCGCGCCATGGCGCACGAAGCCAGCCTCGCCGGCTGGCGCATGGCGGAAACACACCGCACCACGAGCGGCTTCTACATCTCGGAGGGCCTGCGCCTGCTGCCCGGAGGTCGTCAGGCATGAACGTCCAGCG
>JADCCH010000301.1 GCA_020252865.1 Methylobacterium sp. | reverse complement strand
TGCGGCCTATGTCCGGCCCGGCGGGGTGCATCAGGATCTCCCGCCCGATCTCATCGACGATATCGAGGCCTTCTGCGACCCGTTCCTGACGCTCTGCGACGATCTCGAGGGGCTGCTGACGGATAACCGAATCTTCAAGCAGCGGAATGTCGATATCGGCATCGTGAACCTCGAGGATGCCTGGAAATGGGGCTTTTCGGGCGTGATGGTGCGCGGTTCGGGTGCGGCCTGGGATCTGCGCCGCGCGCAGCCCTACGAGTGCTATTCTGAACTTGCCTTCGATATTCCGGTCGGCAGGAACGGCGACAATTACGATCGCTACTGCATCCGCATGGAAGAGATGCGCCAGTCCGCGCGCATCATGAAGCAATGCTGCCAGAAGCTGCGCGAGCCCGCCGGCAAGACGCCGATCTCCTCGCTCGACGGCAAGATCGTGCCGCCAAAGCGCGGCGAGATGAAGCGCTCGATGGAAGCGCTGATCCACCATTTCAAGCTCTACACCGAAGGGTTCCACGTGCCGGCTGGCGAGGTCTATGCGGCGGTCGAGGCGCCCAAGGGCGAATTCGGCGTCTATCTCGTGGCGGATGGCACCAACAAGCCCTATCGCTGCAAGATCCGCGCGCCCGGCTTCGCGCATCTGCAAGCGATGGATTTCATGTGCAAGGGCTACATGCTGGCGGATGTCTCGGCGATCCTCGGTTCGCTCGACATCGTGTTCGGCGAGGTGGACCGGTGAGGGCGGCAAGCATCCTTCTGCTGTGCATGCTGGTTGCCGGCGTGGCGCAGGCACAGACGCCGGACCCCTTCACGCTGCCGCCGCCCACGCAAGCGCCCCGGCCTCCAGGCCAGCCGGCGCCGGGTGGCCAGCCGCCGATGGTGAGTATGGAGGCGCTCACGCGCCAGGGTTTCGAGATCAAGGCCATGGAGCGCGCTTCCGATCGCGCCAATGGCTTCGTGGTGATGCTGCAGCGGGCAGGCGAGGTTCGCACCTGCCTGATGCGCATCGAAAGAGATCAGAGCCAGGCGCCGCGCGCCACGAGCCTCTGTTTCTGAGGCGGCAAGTTCTGGGGCGGCAAGCCGCCTTGGGCCTGTGCTTCTGAGGCGGGAGCAGGACCGCCCGCAGAAGCCGTGGGGGATTTGGGACATTCCGCCGTTCGGAGGGTTGCTCCGGCCGGCGAGGGTGATATGAGCCGTTGCGCCGCGAACACGCGCGCGGCCGATGCCGAGGATTGACGATGGCCGTACGCCGCCTTGCTCCGGACGAGTTCCAGCCGAAGAGCTTCGCCTTCACCCCGGAAAACCGGACATGGGTGGAGGGACAGGTCGCGAAATATCCGCCGGGCCGGCAGGCCTCGGCCGTGATTCCGCTGCTCTGGCAGGCCCAGAAGCAGGCCGGCGGCTGGCTGCCGCGCGCGGCGATCGAACATGTCGCCGAGGTGCTGGAGATGCCGCCGATCCGCGTCGTCGAGGTCGCGACCTTCTATTCGATGTTCAATCTCGAGCCGGTGGGCGAGCATTTCATCCAGCTCTGCGGCACCGTGCCCTGCCATTGCATGGGTGCGCAGGACCTGAAGAAGGTGCTGCACGAGAAGATCGGCGAGCAGCGCCACGTCACCGCCGATGGCAAGTTCTCCTGGCTCGAGGTGGAGTGTCTCGGCGCCTGCTGCAACGCGCCGATGGTGCAGATCAATGACGATTATTTCGAGGATCTCACCCCGGAGATTTTCGCAAAGCTGCTGGACGATCTGGCGGCCGGCAAGCCGGTGAGGAAGGGCCCGCAATCGGGCCGTCGCGCCTCCGAGCCGGCCGGCGCGATTCGGACGCTGCAGGATGCGAGCCTCTATGATGGCTCAGCCATCGGTTCTTGGAAGAAGGCCTTCGACGAGCGCGTGAAGGCGCAGGCCAGGGCCAGGGAAGAAGCGGCCAAGGCTGCGGAGGCCGCGAAAGTGGCTGGCGTTCCCGCTGCGGCACCCCCGCCGGCTCCGAATGCACCGGTCGTCACCACGCCGAAAGCTGCAGAACCCAAGCCCGCAGCGAAGCCCTCGCCCGCCAAGGTGGCCGAGCCTGCGCCCGTCGGCGATGAGTTCAAACCGGAATTGTTGAAAGAGGCTCGCGCCGGCAAGTCCGATGACCTCGAACTCATCTGGGGCGTCGGGCCGAAGCTGGGCGCCATGCTCAACCGCATGGGCATTTTCCATTTCGACCAGATCGCGGTCTGGACGCCGGAAAATCTCGCCTGGGTCGACCAGAACCTCCAGGGCTTCAGGGGCCGCGCCCGGCGCGATGACTGGATCGGGCAGGCGAAGAAGCTCGCGACCGGCTGGCGGCCTGAAAACGCCGTCGGCGACAAGCCCAGGGGGGCGAAGTAGGGCAATGCTGTGGGGGAACGGCATTCGGCAGGCAGAACGGTTCGGCGGCGCGGTGATCGCGCTCGCCGCGCTTTCGGCTTGCCTGAGCGGCGAACGCGAGATGGATGCGCGCTTCTCCGCAAGCGATCATGCGGCGTGGATGGCCAAGGGCAGCGCGGAAATCGCGGGCGAGGCCTTCATCCGCCGACCGAACGGTTTTCTCGCGCGCTGTTCGGGTGGGGTGGTGCAACTCGCGCCGGCCAGCCCCTATTTTCGCGAATGGCTGTCAATCCGCCAGGGCGGGGCGAGCATCGCCAATGCCAGCGCGCGCACCGAGGAACATCGCGCGGCCTTGCGCCAGACCCAGTGCGACCAGAACGGACGCTTCCGATTTTCCGACCTTCCAGCCGGAAAATGGATTGTCATCACCCGAATTTCCTATGATTCACCGCGCGATACTTTCCGCGAGGACGCATTCTACGTGACCGAAGTCGAAACCAGGGCGGGGGAAGTGGCGAAGGCCGTTCTCTCCAACCCGAACCGGATCTGAGCATGCTTCACGATTCTGATCGCATCTTCACGAACCTCTACGGACTTCAGGATCCGGGCCTCAAGGGCGCCCTGAAACGGGGCAACTGGGATGGCACCAGGCACATCCTCTCGATGGGGCGGGACTGGATCATCGACGAGATGAAAGCCTCCGGCCTGCGCGGTCGCGGCGGCGCGGGCTTCCCCACGGGCATGAAGTGGAGCTTCATGCCGAAGGTGAATGACGGCCGCCCGCATTATCTCGTTGTGAATGCCGATGAATCCGAGCCTGGCACCTGCAAGGATCGCGAGATCATGCGGCATGATCCGCATCTGCTCATCGAGGGCTGCCTGATCGCGAGCTTCGCGATGGGCGCGCACGCGGCCTATATCTATATCCGTGGCGAATACATCGCCGAGCGGATCGCCTTGCAGAAGGCCGTCGACGAGGCCTATGCCGCGAAACTCGTCGGCAAGAACAATGTCCATGGCTATCCGTTCGATATCTACGTGCATCACGGGGCCGGCGCCTATATCTGCGGCGAGGAGACGGCGCTTCTCGAAAGCCTCGAGGGCAAGAAGGGCCAGCCGCGCCTGAAGCCGCCATTCCCGGCGAATATGGGCCTCTATGGCTGTCCCACAACGGTCAACAATGTGGAATCGATCGCCGTCGCCGGCACCATCCTGCGGCGCGGCGCGAGCTGGTTCGCAGGGATTGGCCGCCCGAACAATGTGGGCACCAAGCTCTTCTGTGTGTCGGGCCATGTGAACAAGCCCTGCAACGTGGAAGAGGCGATGGGCATCCCCTTCCGCGAACTGATCGACACGCATTGCGGCGGCATCCGAGGCGGCTGGGACAACCTGCTGGCCGTCATTCCCGGCGGTTCGTCCGTCCCTTGCGTGCCGGCCGAGCAGATCATCGACACGCCGATGGATTTCGACAGCCTGCGCGCGCTCCGCTCCGGGCTCGGCACGGCGGCGGTGATCGTGATGGACAAGTCGACCGACATTGTCCGGGCCATCGCGCGCATCTCGTATTTCTACAAGCACGAGAGCTGCGGCCAGTGCACGCCCTGCCGCGAGGGCACCGGCTGGATGGGGCGCGTGATGAACCGCATGGCCGAGGGCCGGGCCCAGAAGCGCGAAATCGACATGCTGCTCGATGTCACCACCCGCGTCGAGGGCCACACGATCTGCGCGCTCGGTGATGCCGCGGCCTGGCCGATCCAGGGCCTGATCCGGCATTTCCGGCACGAGATCGAAGCGAGGATCGACCAATATGCAGCGAACCCGCACGAGGATGCCGTGCCGGTTCCGGTCGCGGCGGAGTGAACGTGATGGGTTCCGCTTCGATCTGGCATTGGATTGTCGTGCTTCTGGCAGTGGGCCTGCCCTTTGCTGCGATTATCTTTTTTGCGAAACGCGCAAAAGCACGTCAACCCAACGAACTATCGGGTATAGGTGGGTGGCTTGTTTTGCCAATCATTGGGTTTATTGGAACTATTGCGTTAACGACTTTCAATTTTTTGCAGATCATATCAGAATTTGATGGAGTGAAGGCATTTTTTTCGACAAATTCTGGGCCAATTAATCAACTCAAAATTCCAATTGCCACATCAATATTGTTGGGACTAGCGGTTATTATAAGCGCCTCTGTTTGTCTTTATTGTATTTTTCAGACAAAAAGCGGCGTAGCTAGGATTGCAACTTGGCATTATATTCTTCTTGCGTGCGCCGGCATTGCCGATTTTTGGGCAGATTCTGTTCTTCGGACCACCTTCCCAAATACACCGAGTGATCCGAACGTTCTTCGGGATGCAATTCGCGGTTTTTTGATAGCCGCTATTTGGATTCCGTATTTTTGGCTTTCTAAACGGGTAAAGAACACGTTTGAAAGACCTACCTCCGCGGACGCGTCCGCCTCTGAAAAACCACTTGCGCGCGAGATTTCGCAATGACCAAGATCCTCGTCGATGAGACGGAAGTCGATGTGCCGCCGCATTACACTTTGCTGCAGGCGGTGGAGGCGGCCGGCGCGGAGGTTCCGCGCTTCTGCTACCATGAGCGGCTGTCGATCGCCGGCAATTGCCGCATGTGCCTTGTGGAAGTGAAGGGCGGGCCGCCCAAGCCCCAGGCTTCCTGCGCGATGAACGTGCGCGACCTGCGCGGCGGGCCGGATGGCGCGCTGCCGCAGATCTTCACCCGCTCGCCGATGGTGAAGAAGGCGCGCGAGGGCGTGATGGAGTTCATGCTCATCAACCACCCGCTCGATTGCCCGATCTGCGATCAGGGCGGCGAATGCGACCTGCAGGACCAGGCGATGGTCTATGGCAAGGATGCCTCGCGCTATTCCGAGGACAAGCGCGCGGTGGAGAACAAGGATATCGGCCCGCTGGTGAAGACCGTGATGACGCGCTGCATCCATTG
>JADCCH010000300.1 GCA_020252865.1 Methylobacterium sp. | reverse complement strand
AGCTCAAGCGCCAATGCCCGCGCATCGGCATCAGGATCTCGTGGCGGGGCGTCGAATATTCGTCGGGCGAAATGGAATTCCGCGACAGCAATTCCACCTCGAAGCCGGGGCGATCACGAAGCCTGCCTTGCGCACCGATCACCTTCGCGGGCTGGCGATCCGAGAGCGCCATCAGGTCCCAGTAGCGCGCGACATGGTTGGGGATCACATCCGCCGTGGTCGGCTCGGGATAGGCCTTCAGTTCCGCCTCGGTCAGCAGCGGCATGGGCGGAATATCGGACGGCAGGCTCTGGCCCTTCTTCGTGTCGTAGAGCTTGCCGTTCCTGCCCAGCACGAGGCCATGATCCTTCGCATCCTCGATGACCTGCGGCGCCCAGATGACGCCGCCGCCGGCATCATCGCCGCCAAGAATGGCCATGATCATCCCGTAATCCGTGCCGATATTCTCGAAGCCGCGGAAAATGCCGGTCGGGATATTGATGATGTCGCCTTCCTCCAGCACCACCTCGCCGGCCTTGCCCCAGCGGCCCCAGAAGAAGCGCCAGCGGCCCTTGAGCACGAAGAACACTTCCGCCGTGCGATGCGAATGCAGCGAGTTCCGGCATTTCGGCGGCTGGCCTGCCGCGCCGATGTTGAAACCCGGCGTCTCGCGGATATGCACATGCTGGTCCGGGCTTTCCGAAACACCCGCGCCGATGATCGTGAAATTCTCCTTGCTGTCCGAGCCCGGCGTATGGGCATCGATGAAGGCCGTCTTGCACGGCTTCAGCTCGCCATAGCGAACGATGCGGGATTCCATCTGTTGCGGGGTCATCGGTCACCTGTGTGGAGAAGGATCTGCTTCCAGATCGCGATTTCATCATAGAGCGCAAATTCCCGGCGCAGCCCGATGCCATCGGGGCCGAAGGGGCCGAATTCGGCATGGCTGATGCCCATCACATGCACCCGCGCGCCGGTGGGCCGGCCGAAGGCGCCCCAACCCTCATGCTTGCCGGTGAGCGACCAGCGGATCGCGGCACGCGGGGAGAGCATGTCGGCCTCCATCCCGATCTGGTGGTGGATCTCGAAAGTGGCGGAGGGGAAGGAGGCGCGCAGGCCCACCCAGAAAGCGGCCACGGCCTCGCGGCCCAGAGCCTGTTTCGCGCCCGGATATTCCCCGATCACCGCGCGATCGTAATGGGTGTGGATGTGGTTGAAATCCGCCGCCATGATGCGCGTGAGCATCCCGGCATAGCGCGTGCCCCAGGGGTTCGCATTGCCCCGGCCCCGGTAGACATCCGGCGGATCGGTTTCCGGCGTGAGCGGGCGGCTCGCCTTCTCGATGCCGCCCTCGCGGCGGATCAGCATCCGCGCATATTCCTCCGGCGCCATGCCAAGCTGGCGGACAATGCCGCCATAATCGCGCACGAGCCATTCATCGTAGATCGTGTCGTTCCGCGCCGCGCAATCCGCGATGATCCGGATCTGGAAGCGCTTGCCGGTCGCCGGGCCGAAAGCGCCGTCGGCGAGATGCGTGCCGGTGGAGGTGATGCGATGCGAGGAGAGAAACCCGTGGGTTTCATCGGCCGAGAAGATCACATCCTCGGCGAAGAGCTGGCGATCGGGGAATTCGTTCACGGTCGCCATGGTCGCGGCGATCACCGCCTGGTTGCCCCGGCTCACGCCCATGGGCGAGCGCACGGGAATATCGGGCGCGTAATACTGGTTCAGCGTGCCGATGCCGCGATCTTCCCAGATCTCCTTTGTGATATCGATGATGTAATCGCGTAAATCCGGCCAGCGGTTCGAAAAAGCGGTCATGGGCGGGTTCCTTCGGGAAGACGGGCGGAGCGGCGGACGACCAGCGGCCCGTCAATGCGGTAATGATGCGGCTCGGAATCACCCTCGATCTGGCCGAGCAGGGTTTCCACCGTCGCATCCACCATCGCCTCCACCGGCTGGCGGATCGTGGTGAGGCTGTAGGCACCCCAGCCGGCCATGGGCACGTCGTCATAGCCGATGATCGAGACATCCTCCGGCACGCGAAGGCCCATGCGATGCACCAGTTCATCGATCACGGCGAAGGCCATGTGATCATTGCCGACGAAGATGGCATCGGGCCTTTCGGGCTCGGAACACATCGCGCGGGCGACCTCGGCGGCGCGCGCGCGGGAATATTCGCCATCGACCATCGCGAAGGGTTCGAGCCCTGCCGCCGCCATGCCCTCGCGGAACCCCTCCGCGCGGTCGCGGCCGGTGGAGGAACCCTGCCAGCCCATGATATGCGCGATGCGCCCGTGACCGCCGGCGATCAGGAATTCCGCGACACGCCGCCCGCCGGCGCGATTGTCGGAGGTCACCTCGCTGAGGCGCGGATCGTTCTGCCCGCGGTTGAACATCACCACGGGAATGCCCGCGGCCTGGCAGCGCGTGGTGAGATCATTCGTCATCGCGACGGAAGCCGTGATGATGCCATCCACCTGATAATCCAGCAATTCGCCGAGAACCTGACCGACATTCTCGGCCGCATTGCCGGCCATGAAGATCAGGATGTGATAGCCGCGATCCTGCAGCGCGCTCGAGAGCCGTTCCAGCGCCACCGGATAGAACTGGTTCTCGAGATAGGCGACCACCAGCCCGATGATGCGGCTGCGGCCGGTGATCATGGCGCGGGCCAGAACATTGGGCCGATAGCCGAGGCGTTCGGCAGCCGCGCGCACTTTCGCGGCGGTTTTGGGCGAGGCCGAGGCACCCGGCGTGAAGACGCGCGACACCGCCGATTGCGACACGCCCGCGAGCCGCGCGACATCGGCGCTCGTGACCTTTTCGAGGAGGCGGGAGGTGCTCATTCCGCGGTCCAGCCTCCATCGATGAGGAGATGCGTGCCGGTCATCAGCGCCGAGGCATCGGAGGCAAGGAACAGGATGGGGCCCATCAGGTCCTCGATCTCGCCCACGCGCCCCAGCTTGATCTTCGTGAGGATCCACGCCTTCCGCTCGGGGATGGCGAGGGTCTGTTCGGCCAGCGGCGTGCGGATGAAGGTGGGGCAGAGCGTGTTGACGCGGATGCCATGCGCGGCCCATTCCAGCGCCATCGCCTTGGTCATGCCCTCCAGCGCGTGCTTGTTCGCGCAATAGACGGCGCGATCCGGCCCGCCAACATGCCCCATTTGCGACGAAATGTGGATCAGCGAACCCGGCTTCTTCGCCGCGATCAGCCCGCGCGCCACCTCGCGCGCAAGGAAATAGGCCGCGCGCAGGTTGAGGTTCATCGCGGCGTCGTAATCCTCGGGCGTGGTGTCGAGCGCCGGCGCATGGCGCGCCATGCCGGCGGAATTGACGAGCACATCGAACGGCCCGGCCTCGGCGACGAACGCCGCCGTCGCGGCAAGGTCCGTAATGTCCAGCGCTTTCGCCCCGGCCATCCGGCCCGCCGCGCGGATGGCCGTTGCAACGGCTTCGAGTTCATCACCCCGCCGCGCGACCAAAGTCACCGCCGCGCCGGCCTCGGCGAGCGCTGCCGCCGCGCCAAGGCCGATGCCGGAGGAGGCACCGGTGACGAGCGCGCGCCTCCCGTCGAGCCGGAAGGAGGGTGTGCGGGGAAGCGAAACCGTGCCCATCATTCCGCCGCCACGCCGTAGGGCACGTTTCGGCGGCCATATCTGCGCACGCGGATGTTGCATTGCTCGGCATGGCCCACGAAGCCTTCGAGCATCGAGAGCCGCGAGCCATATTCGCCGATGAGGGCCGCGGCCTCATCGGTGGTGACGCGCTGGTAGCTGTGCGTCTTCAGGAACTTGCCGACCCAGAGCCCACCCGTATAGCGGCCCGCGCGTTTTGTCGGCAGGGTGTGGTTGGTGCCGATCACCTTGTCGCCATTCGCCACATTGGTGCGCGCGCCGAGGAAGAGCGCGCCATAGGAATGCATGTTGGCAAGATACCAGTCATCGCGGTCGGTCATCACCTGCACATGCTCATAGGCCATGTCGTTCGCGACCTGCAGCATCTCCTCGTGGCTGTCGCAGAGGATGACATCGCCGTAATCGCGCCAGCTGATGGCGGCGGTCTCGGCGGTGGGGAGGATTTTCAGAAGCCGTTCCACCTCGGCCAGCGTGCCTTCCGCGAGGCGGCGCGAATGGGTGATGAGGCAGGCCGGCGAATTGTAGCCATGCTCGGCCTGGCCGAGGAGATCCGTCGCGCAGAGTTCGGCATCCACCGTGTCATCCGCGATGACCATGGTCTCGGTCGGCCCCGCGAAGAGATCGATGCCGACGCGGCCGTAGAGCTGGCGCTTCGCTTCCGCCACGAAGGCATTGCCGGGGCCAACCAGCATGTCCACCGGCTTGATCGTCTGCGTGCCGAGCGCCATCGCGCCCACGGCCTGGATGCCGCCGAGCACGTAGATCT
>JADCCH010000030.1 GCA_020252865.1 Methylobacterium sp. | reverse complement strand
GGGAGCAGGGCCATGGCTGAGCGCGACTGGACGAAGGTGCCAGCCCATGGGATTGCCGCGGCGGTGAAGGCGGGCGAGGTTTCCGCGCTTGCCGTCACCGAGGCGCATCTTGCGCGCATCGCGGCGCTGAACGGCAGGCTCGGGGCCTACACCGATATCACGGCCGAACGCGCACGCCACGCTGCCAAGGCCGTGGATGCCAGGCGGGCCAGCGGCAAGGCCCCCGGCCCGCTCGCGGGCGTGCCCTTCGCCGTGAAGAACCTGTTCGATGTTGCGGGGCTTGCGACCCGCGCCGGCTCGAAGATCAATCGTGATCATCCGCCGGCGAAGCAGGATGCGACGCTCGTCACGCGGCTCGAGGCGGCGGATGCGGTGCTGCTCGGCGCGCTGAACATGGGCGAATATGCCTATGATTTCACGGGCCGGAACGTGCATGACGGCCCCTCCCGCAACCCGCATGACACTGCCCGGATGACCGGCGGCTCCTCCGGTGGTTCGGGTGCCGCGGCGGCAGGCGGCCTCGCGGCGCTGACCCTCGGTTCGGATACCAATGGCTCGATCCGCGTGCCCAGCGCGCTTTGCGGGCTTTTCGGGCTAAAACCGACTTTCGGCGCGCTTTCCCGCGCCCATACCTTCCCCTTTGTCGCGAGCCTCGATCATCTGGGGCCGATGGCACGCTCCACGCGCGATCTCGCGCTCGCCTTCGACGCGATGGCGGGGCCGGACGCCGCCGATCCCGCTTGCTGGAAGGATGCGCCCAGGCCGGTGCTGCCCGAACTCGACCGCGACCCTTCCGGCCTGCGGATCGCCATTGCAGGCGGCTATTTCCGCGCGATGGGTCATCCGGAATCCTTCGCCGCCGTGGATGAGGCGGCGCGCGCCCTGGGCGCGACCGACACGGTCGAATGGCCGGAAGCCGCCCGCGCCCGCGCGGCCGCCTTCATCATCACCATGGTGGAAGGCGGTGCGCTCCATCGCGAGCGTCTGAAAACGCGAATCGGCGATTTCGACCCCGAGGTGCGCGACCGGCTCGTGGCCGGAAACCTGCTGCCGGGAAGCATGCTGGTGCAGGCACACAAGTTCCGGCGGCATTACTGCGGGCTGGTCGCGAAGCTTTTCGAGCAGCATGACGTGTTTCTCGCGCCCGCGACCCCCTGCACCGCGCCGCTGGTGGAGCAGAAAACCTTCGTGCTCGATGGCCAGGAACTGCCCGTGCGCGCCAATCTCGGTCTCTTCACGCAGCCGATTTCCTTCGCCGGCCTGCCGGTCGTCACCGCGCCGATGCCTGCGCCGAACGGCCTGCCCCTGGGGGTGCAGGTGATCTCGGCGCCCGGCCGCGAGGATCTCGCCCTGCGGGTCGCCGCGGCGCTGGAGAACGCGGGTGTTGCCGTCTCGAATGTGCCGGAGATCGCCTGATGCTGGAGATCGACATTCCCGAGGTGAAGGCCGAGGTGGAAGCCGCCTTCGCCGAATATGAGCGCGCGCTCGTGACAAATGATGTGGCAACGCTCGATCGCCTGTTCCTGAACAGCGAGAAAACCGTGCGCTATGGCGGGGCCGAGAACCTCTATGGCTATGCGGAAATCGCCATGTTCCGCGCCGGGCGCTCGCCCGCGGGTCTCGAACGGGCGCTCGAACGCACGCTGATCACCACCTATGGCCGCGACATGGCGACGGCATGGACCCTGTTCCGGCGCGACAGCATGCAGGGCAAGGTGGGCCGGCAAAGCCAGGTCTGGCTGCGCACGCCGGAGGGCTGGCGCGTGGTTGCGGCCCATGTCAGCGTGATCGCCGAGCCGGGCTGAACGGGCCGGAAACCAACCCGCCCCCGGGTCGAACATGGCTTCCCGCCCGATGCTTCGCATCGTCGGGAATGACGGGATTACCCCGCAGCACCCTTCATGATCGGCGGCTGGAAGGCAAAGCCCATATCCCACGGAAAATAGATCCAGCTGTCCTGGCTCACTTCGGTGATGAAGGTATCGACCAGCGGGCGGCCCAGCGGCTTCGCGTAGACGGTCGCGAAATGCGCGTTCGGCAGCATGTCCCGCACGATTTTCACGGTCTTGCCGGTATCCACGAGATCGTCGAGCACCAGCACGCCCTTGCCGCCTTCCGTGCCGGTGATCACGTGGTCGATGCCCTTGAGCACCTGCAACCCGCCCTGATCGGTGTAATTGTGGTAGGAGGCGATGCAGACCGTCTCGATCATCCGCAATTCGAGTTCGCGCGCAATGATTGCCGCCGGAACGAGACCACCGCGGGTGATGCAGACGATGGAGCTGAACGGCCCCGAGCCCGCGAGCCGCCAGGCCAGCATTCGGGCATCCCGGTGGAACTGGTCCCAGGAAACCGGGAAGGCCTTTTCGGGAATGGCTTGAGGCGCGGGCGCGGCATTCATGATCATTCTCCCCTGCGGCGAGGCTTGTTCCTAAACCGGCGCCCGATCCGACGAAAGCCCCGCGATGAAGCCAATCACAGCCTTTTCCGCGGCGTCGAGAGCGGCTGCATCGCGGCCCCGCAGCACGATCTGGTTGCGGAACCCGCCGGCCTGGAACGCCGGATACGAGCCGATCGAAACCGCCGGATGCGCGGCCGCAATCGCGGCAAGGCCCTCGGCATAGATACCCTCGCCGAGACCGGCGGCATCCACGATGCGGGCGAGCACGCGGGAACCGGTCCTGAGGCGGGGCGCAACGTCATCGAGCATGGCCTGCATGATGCTCGGCACGCCGGCCATCACGATCACATTGCCGATCATGAAGCCCGGCGCTTTCGAGATCGGATTGTCGATCAGCTCCGCGCCGGCCGGAATGCGCGCCATGCGCAGGCGGGCTTCGTTCAACTCCTCGCGCTTGTAGCGTTCAAGCATGACATTCACCGCGCGCTCGTCGATATCGATGGACACGCCGAAGGCCCTGGCCACACAATCTGCGGTGATGTCGTCATGCGTCGGACCGATGCCACCGGTCGTGAAGAGATAGGTGTAGCGCGAACGCAAGGCGTTGATCGCGCCGACGATCTCCTCCTCCAAATCCGGCACCACGCGCACTTCGCGCAGGTCAATGCCGGAATTGGTGAGATATTCGGCGATGTAGCCAATATTCCTGTCCTTGGTGCGACCCGAGAGGATCTCGTCGCCGATCACCAGAATGGCGGCGGTCACCTGGCTCATGGAGCACGCTCCAGCACATGGTTGTTGCGCGTTTCCATCACGCGGCGATAACCTTTCGAGGCGAGGAAGCCGAGGAGATCGATGCTCCAGCGGCTTTCGCCCTTTTCCAGCACGATGGCGCGGGGCCAGAGGCTTTCCGGCGCATCGGTGAGGAAGCGCTGGAGGATGATGTCCTCGGCGCCTTCCACATCGAGCTTCATCGCATCGATATGATCGAGGCCCTCATCCTGCACGATGCCGAGCAGCGCACGGGCTGGAACGCGGACGCGGCCGGCGCGATCCTGGTTGACGATCTTCACGCTCGCCTCGCCCTGGTTGGCGGGATCAAGAAAGAGCGTGAGTTCGCCGTCGCGATCCGCCACAGCCAGGGCCATGGCCTTCACCGTGCCGAAGGGGTTGATGCCGATGTTGAAGATGAGCCGATCGAACACGTCAGGCTGCGGCTCGAAGGCGAGGATGCGCGCGTCGCGCCCCGCCCCGGCCGCGAGCGCAAGGGCATAGCCGCCAATATTCGCGCCGATATCAAGGAAGGTGAAACGCGCACCAATCAGCCCGGCGAGATATTCACGCTCGGCCGCATCGAAATCCTGCGGCGCGAAGAGGATGCGCTTTTCGCAGACATTGTTGTAGGGCGCGAGGCGGAAGCGCGCGCCGAGGCTCTCGGCATCCACCGGCTTGCCGCCCAGCAGCAGGATCGCGAGCTTGCGGAAGGCAAAGCCGAGGCGCTTGCCCAGCCAGCCGGCGGGCATGGATCGGGTGAGCCCGATGAGGCGGGCCACGGCACCGCGCGGAGCATGTGCGCCCCAGCCGGGCGCGTTCCTGGAAAGATCGGTCATGGGCTGCCCATAATCCCGGATCGCGGAAAATGCACGCAGGATCTGCTTGCGCGGCATCCGGCAAAATGGCTCTTGGAGCCGCGCAGCGAACCGACTAATCCTTGTGGCATTCCCTTGCCGCTCAGGATGCGCGGAGCTATATGCGAACCATGAATGATTCCTCCACCCTCGTCCGTCGCCAGCCGGGCTCGATCCGCCTGCACGGGCCGGAAGCCTTCGCGGCCATGCGCAGGGCCGGGCGCCTCACGGCCGAGGCGCTCGACATGCTGGTGCCGATGGTCAAGCCCGGCGTGACGACCGACGCGATCGACCGCGCGGTGTTCGAATTCGCCATGGATCACAGGGCCTTCCCGGCCACGCTCTATTACCATGGCTATCCGCGTTCCTGCTGCACCAGCATCAACCATGTGGTGTGCCACGGCATCCCCTCGGACAAGCCGCTGCGCGAGGGCGATATCGTCAATATCGACGTGACATTCATCGTCGATGGCTGGCATGGGGATGCGAGCCGCATGTATGCCGTGGGCGAAATTCCGCGGCGCGCCATGCGCCTTCTCGAGGTCACGCATGAGAGCCTCGAGCGGGGCATGGCGGTCGTGAAGCCCGGTGCGACGCTCGGACATATCGGCGAGGCGATCCAGGTCTTTGCGGAAGCCGAGCGCTGTTCGGTGGTGCGGGATTTCTGTGGCCATGGCCTCGGCCGGCTTTTCCATGACGAGCCCAACATCCTGCATTACGGCCGGGCCGGCGAAGGCGCAGTGCTGAAGCCCGGCATGTTCTTCACCATCGAGCCGATGATCAATCTCGGGCGCCCGCATGTGAAGATCCTCGCGGATGGCTGGACGGCCGTAACGCGTGATCGCTCGCTCTCCGCCCAGTTCGAACACACCATCGGCGTGACCGAGACAGGCGTGGAGATCTTCACGCGCTCGCCGAAGGGGTTGGATTTTCCGGCCCAGCCGGCGCCTCCGAGGCCAGCCATCCAGCCCTGAACACGCATGACCGACCGTGCATCCGCCCCCTCGCGCCCGAAAGGCAGCGGCCAACGCAGGAAAGCCCCGGGGGATGCGAGCTTGCAGATGGATCTGCCGGCAAACGCTGCCGAGGCTCCGCATTACCATGGCCATCGCGAACGCCTCCGCGCGCGCTTCGCCGATGCGCCGGACCAGCTGCCGGATTATGAATTGCTGGAGCTTGTGCTGTTCCGCTCGATTCCGCGCGCGGATGTGAAGGGGGTCGCGAAGGCGCTCATTGCCCGGTTCGGCAGCTTCGCGGAAGTGATCGGCGCCGCGCCCGAACACCTCGCCGAGGTGAAAGGCGTCGGCCCGGCCATCGTGCATGACCTGAAACTGCTGGAGGCCGCCGCGCGGCGCATCAGCCAGGGCGCCATTCGCGGCCGGCAGGTGCTTTCCTCCTGGGAGGCGGTGCTCGACTATTGCCGCACCGCGATGGGCTTCGCCGAGATCGAACAGCTTCGCGTGCTCTTCCTCGACAAGAAGAACGGCCTCATCCGCGACGAGATGATGCAGAAGGGCACGGTCGACCACACGCCGGTCTATCCGCGCGAGATCATGCGCCGCGCCCTGCAGCTCAATGCCTCCGCGATCATCCTCGTCCACAACCACCCCTCCGGCGACACGACGCCCTCACGCGCGGATATCGAGATGACGCGCGAGATCATCGAGCATGCCGAAGCGCTGGGCCTGACGGTTCACGACCACCTGATCATCGGTCGGAAAGGCCATGCGAGCTTCCGCGCCATGGGCCTGCTGTAGCCGATCCGCGATTTTCGAACGTTCCGGCTGCAAATGACGCGCAGTATAACGCGCCGTAAACCTTCTTTCCCATAAAGGAAACAGAGTGCATTTGTGACAGTGGCGTTGCGTTGGTCCACGGGATGGTTGGGAAGAAATCACAGTCCGGCAGCCGGCATCTTGTGTCGATCTTGCTCATCCCGATCGTAATGCTCGTGCTGAGCGTGGTGGGAAGCATCGCTCTTGTGGCCCATTCCGCCGCGACGCGGCAGTTGAGCGTCGAGCTGGAACGCGAAAAAAATCAGCTCACGCAAAGCTTTCGTTACGAGGCCGAAGCATTGCTCGGCGCACTCTCACGCGATGAAGGCCTGGGTGATCTTGTCTCCGGAAACCAGGCCCGTGCGGAGCGCGACCGCATCCTGCAGAACCTGCTGCTCCGGCAGAACCTCGATTACGCCATTCTCGTGAGCCGCATGGATGGGGTGACGCTGGCGGAAGCCGGCGAGCCGGATGTGGTGGCGCAACGCGCGCGCGCGGCGCATGCCCTGGTCGACAATTCCCGCATGCGCGGCATGGAAGGCACCACGCTCGGCATCGGCCGCGAAGCGCGCGTGGTGCAAGACGGCATCGGGCTGATGACCTTCGCCACCCTTCCCGTGGGGCGCAATCTCGTGCTGATCGCCACCCGGCCGATCAACGCGCTGACACTGCGCCGCATCGCGACCATGCTCGCCCTGCCCAACCTCCGCGTCATTCCCGGGCGTTCCACGCTGGAAACGAGCCTGCCGATCGCCGGTCAGGACAGCCGCGCGGTGATGACGGTCATCTGGGACCCGGCTCGCGAAGCCTCTGATATCCTGGGTGAACTCGCGCTTTTCGGCTTGATTGGCACCTTGGTGGTGGCGACGGTCGGCGTGCTGCTCTTCCGGCGGATCCGCCGTTGCACCGAGGAATTGCTGCACCGCGAGGCGCAGGCGAGCCACGAGGCGCGCCATGACGCACTGTCGGGCTTGCCGAACCGCACGGTCTTCATCGATGCGCTGAACGAGAACATCGAGGACCTGCCGCATCGCGATCATTCGCTCGCGGTGCTGCTGCTCGATCTCGACAAGTTCAAGGACGTGAACGACACCTATGGGCACGCGGCCGGCGATGGCGTTCTCGTGGAATTCGGCGCGCGCGTGCGCCCGCTGCTGCGCCAGACCGACTTGCTGGCCCGCCTCGGTGGCGACGAATTCGCCGTCCTGCTTCCGAGCGTGCGCTCGCATCTCGATGCGACACGCCTCGCGCAGGCCATCGTGGATGCCACGAACCGACCTTTCGTGATGGACGGGATCGACATCCGCATCGGCGTCACCATCGGCATCGCGATCGGACCCAGCGACGGCACCGACAGCGCAACCCTGCTGCGCGCGGCCGATACCGCCCTCTATCGAGCGAAGAACGAGGGACGTAACCGCTTCAACCTCTACGAACACCGGATGAACGAACATGAGCGCATGCGCAAACTCGTGGATGACGAGCTGCGCGGCGCCATCGAGCGCGACGAACTCACCCTCGTCTACCAGCCGCAGGTGCATGCCGATACCGGCCGAATTGCCTCGGTCGAGGCGCTCGTGCGCTGGCGTCACCCGGTACACGGGATGATCTCGCCGGCCATGTTCGTTGCGGCGGCGGAAGAGCGCGGGCTCATCGTGCCGCTGGGCGAATGGGTCATGCGGCGCGCCATGCGCGATGCCGCGCGCTGGCCGAGATTGCGCGTGGGCGTGAATGTCTCGGCCGTGCAGTTCCGGCAGAAGGATTTCGTGTCCTCGGTGGCCGATGTCCTGAAGGAATGCGCGGTTCAATCGCATCAGCTCGAACTGGAACTGACCGAAGGCGTGCTCGTCGAGGATGCCGACCAGGCCCAGGCCGCGATGATGGAATTGCGCGCGCTCGGCGTGAAGCTCGCGCTCGATGATTTCGGGACGGGTTACTCCTCACTGATCTATCTGCGGCGCTTCGCCTTCGACAAGATCAAGATCGACAAGTCCTTCCTCGATCAGATGGAAGCGACGGGCGAAAGCGCGATCCTCGTGCATTCGGTCGTGCATCTGGGGCGCGCGCTCGGCCTCGAAGTCACCGCGGAGGGCGTCGAGACAGAGGAACAGCGGCGTTTCCTGCAGGCCGTGGGCTGCCACTTGCTGCAGGGCTACCTGTTCTCGAAGCCCGTTCCCGCCGAGCAGCTCGATGAATTGCTGCGCAAAGACGGCGATATCAGCCGCCTGCCCCCGCACCAGATCAGCGCCGCCTGACACTCAGACGATCAGGAAGGTCAGCGATTTCAGGATCGCGATCGTCACGACGATTGTCAGCAGAACCGCGAAGAGGCCTGTCACCGTGCCGAACACGATGAAGAGGCCGTCGCGTCCCGCAAGGCCAAGGCCCAGCAGGATGACGGCAAAACCCGGCGCGATGCCTCCGAAAAAGGGGATCGGCGCCATCAAGGCCGTCGCGAGGATAAGCAGGACAACGCCGATCACCCGCGAGAGGACCGGCGATGTCAGCGCCAGCAACCTTGGGCGCATCGCGCTTTCCACGGTGCGAAGGGTGGGCGTGGCCCTTCCGACCACGCGCGCAAGATCACCCCGCTTCAGCCGCCGCCGCCCCACCCAGGGGGGCAGCAGCAGGTGATCCTTTCCGATGACCATCTGGAAGGCGATGATGCCGATGATGAACCCGCAGAGGATGGGCAAGCCGGGAACCGGCAGCAGATTGGGCAGGCCGAACAGCACCAGCACGATGCCAAAGCTTCGCGGACCCAGCGCGGAAATGATATCCTCGACGCTGGGTTGCTCGCCCAGATGGCTGGCATCACCCCTCGGCTGCAGCAGGTTGGCTAGAATTTCGTGGATACGCAAGAACCGCCCCTGCCCCCTGACATGCCCGGTCAATTCGCTTTTAGCGGGGGTTTCAGGCGTTGCAAGCCTCGCCTTCCGCCCGCGAGCGCGGCAGAGAGTTCAGGCCATTCGGGGCGGGACGCCGGAATAGACTTGACGATTGCCTCGGGCTGACGCGTCCTAGAGCCGGGATGGTGCAAAATCGAGTTCGGATGACAGGCCTTCTGGCGCTGCTGGTGAAAACCGGCATCCCTCTGGATTCACACGCGGAAGAGCTGGGTTTCTTCGATGCTCCCCCCAAGGCCAAGCGCCTCGGCGTGGCCTTCATCAGCACCAGCGCCTCCGATTGGGCCTTCTATCTGACGAGCGGCGCCAAGCTCGCACCCTTCTCGGGCCTCGACAAGCCGGGTTTCCGCCTCCTTTACAGCTTCGGCACGAAGTTCCGCGAGCGCGACCCGCTGGTGATCGGCCGGTTCAATCGCTTCGCGGGCGGGCGCATCTTTCTCGGCCATGAGTGGCAGATCGGCGCGCTCTCGATCTCGGCCTATGCCGGGCCCAGCCTCAGCCTCCACTCGCCGCGGGAGCGCGCGGTGACGCGCTACGAGGGACGCCTCGGGGCGGCCGCCATGATCGAGTTCTGGCAGAGCTGGAACAATCACCCCACCCTGCCCGATGGCTTCACCAGCGGCATATTGCTGGTGGATGCCGCGGAAGCCAGCGGCTTCCTGCGCCTGCGCCACGGATTTTCCACCGGGTGGCGCAATACCGCGATCGGGCCGGAGGTTTCCTTCTCTACCGGTCGGCAACGCAGCGTGGGAGGCTTGGTCGGCCGCGATTCCTGGTTCAAGTTGCGCATCGGCCTCCATGCCAACGGGCTGAGTTTCGGGAGTTTCGGGCTCAACGGCTCGGCGGGCTACGAATGGCGCCGGAGGGAGCGATCCTCAGCCTATGCCGAGATCACCGCGCTTTACCACTACTAGAGCATTTTTCGACCGGGTGGATACCGGTTGGTCGAAGAAAATGCGTGAAACAATCAGGAATGAGAGCGGACGGCCTCGTTCAATCAGATCGGAATCCGCTCTAGCCGCGCCGCGGCGCGACTTCATCCAGAAAAGCCGTGGCTTCCCGCGTGATCTCCGCGCGCCTCTCGGCGGAGAACCGCCCGAGATTGCGATAAGGCATGGCCATGCGCGGATTGTTGCCGAGCTTGTCTTCGTTCTCGATCAGGAAGTTCCAGTAGAGCGGGTTGAACGGGCAGGCCCCGGGGCCCGATTTCACGGCCGGATCGTAACGGCAGCCCGCGCAGTAATCCGACATCCGGTCGATATAGGCCCCGGAGGCGGCATAGGGCTTGGAAGCGAGCAACCCGCCATCCGCGAACATGACCATGCCGTGCACATTGGGCAGTTCCACCCATTCGAAGGCATCCGCATAGACCAGCAGATACCATTCCTCGATTTCGCGCGGCGCCACCCCGGCGAGCAGCGCGAAATTACCCGTGACCATCAGCCGCTGGATGTGATGCGCATAGGCATTGCGCCGGGTCGCCGTGATGCACTCCCGAAGGCAGGCGAGATCGGTTTCGCCGGTCCAGTAGAAATCCGGCAGCGCGCGATTGGCGCAAAGCGCGTTGGTTTCCGCATAGCCCGGCATCTCGTGCCAATAGAGGCCGCGCACGAATTCCCGCCAGCCGATCACCTGCCGGATGAAGCCCTCCACGGCATTGAGCGGCGCGCGCCCTTCGAGATAGGCCCGCTCCGCCGCGCGGCAGAGCTCCAAGGGCGTGAGGAGCTCGATATTGAGCGCCGGCGAGAGCAATGCGTGGTGCAGGAAATCCTCGCCCCGCTTCATCGCATCCTGGAAATCGCCGAAGCCATCGAGCGCGACCGCGATGAAATGATCCAGCGCCTTGAGCGCCTCGCCCCGCGTCACCGGCCAGCCGAAAGGCTCGATATCACCGAAATGATCGGGGAAATGCCGCTCCACCAGCGCCAGAACCTCGCGCGTGACGGCATCGGGCTCGAAACGCAAACGCTGCGGCGGAAGGTAGCCCGCGGGCAGGCTCTTTCTGTTCTCCGCGTCGAAATTCCATTGCCCGCCCACGGGGGCCTCGCCTTCCATGAGAAGCCCGGTCTTCCGCCGCATCTCACGATAGAAGAACTCCATGCGGTAGGTCTTGCGGCCCCTGGCCCAGCTCGCGAATTCGTCACGCGAGGCGACGAAGCGATCATCCGCGCGGATTTCCACGGGCGCGGGCATGGTCTCGCGCCATTCGAGCATCATCTGCCACACACGCCATTCGCCGGGCTCGGTGACGACCACCCGTTCCGGATTGTGGCGCTGGATGGCCCGGCGCAACTCGCCCTCAAAGGAGCCTGAATTGCCCGCAGCCTCCAGCGTCACGTAATCGACGGTGACCCCCTCCACACGCAAGCCTTCCGCGAAGTGCCGCATGGCCGAGAAGATCAGCGCGATCTTCTGCTTGTGATGGCGAACGTAAGTCGCTTCGGCCGCGACCTCGACCATCAGCACCACATCGCGGGCGAAATCGAGACCGGCAAGGCTCGAGATCGACCGGGTAAGCTGGTCGCCGAGCACGAGGCGCAGGGTCTTCATGCGTTTTTCCGCTTTCTTGCGTCCATGCGGCAGCTTTCGGAGCAGAATTTCACCTCATGCCACAGCTTTTCCCACTTTTTCCGCCAGGTGAACGGGCGGCCGCAGGCGAGGCAGGGCTTTTCGGGCAGGTTCTGCTTCTTCACGCCGCGCGGCAAGACAGGCTCCTCACAACTCAGCCCTTCGTGCGCAGCGTCGAGCGGCCGCCATCGACCGCGAAGACCTGCCCCGTGATCCAGCCGGACTGACCACCCGCGAGAAAAGCCGCAAGTCCGGCAACATCATCCGCCTCGCCCAGACGCTGCAGCGCATGCATCTCGCCGATGGCCTTCGCCATGGCCTCGTTGCCGGTCAGCGCCTTGGCGAGCGGCGTCCTCGTGAGCGAGGGCGCGATGGCATTCACACGCACCTTGGGGGCGAGTTCAGCGCCCAGCGCCTTCACAAGGCCCTCCACTGCGCCCTTCGCCATGGAAACCGAGGCATGCGCCGTGAAGCCCTGCGCCACGGCAACCGTGGAAAAAAGCACCACCGAACCCGTGGCATCCGCCGCCTTCAGCGCCGGCAAGGCCGCCTGCACCGCGAGCGCGGCGCCCAGCGCGTTCACCTGGAAATCCCGGAAAAAATCCGCTTCCGTCAGCCGCTGCACGGGCTTCAGATTGATGGTGCCGACCGCATAGACCAGGGCATCGAGGCTCGAAAATCCGCTCTCGGCCATCACCCGGGCGAAGAGGCCGGGATCCGTCACGTCGCCGGCCGTCAATGTCGCGCCGAGGGGTTCGGCGACGCCTGCGAGCCTGCCCGCATCGCGCCCCACGAGATGCAGGCGAAAGCCTTGCGCGGAAAGCTGCTTCGCCGTTGCTGCGCCGATACCGCCCGCGCCACCATAGATCAGGGCTGTTCTGGTCATGAAAATCCCGTCCGTCACCGGGCCATCGCGCCCTCTCCCCCTTACGTGTGGGGATTGGCGTTCGGACCAACGGCGCGCGCAAGATCGGCGCGCGTATCGATATCGGCGAGGCTGCCGGGATCATCGACCGGCACGAGGGCGACATCGCCCCGCGCCTGCAGCAGCTTGCGCGCACCCTGATCGCCGGAGAGGGCCGCGAGTTCCGGGAAAACCTTGCGCATCAGCAGCACCGGATGCGCCCATTCCCCGTCGAAAACCGGCACGAAAGCGGCCATTTCCGGCATGGTCTGCGCCGCCCTTCCGAGCCGCTCGAGCGTGTCGGGGCGGATCATCGGCATGTCGCCGAGCAGGATGAACGCGCCCTCGATCTCCGGCGGCAGCGCTGCGATTCCCGCCTGCAGCGAGGACGAAAGGCCATCTGCGAAATCCGGGTTATGCGCGGTGCGGATGCCCGCCGAATGCGCGAGTGCTTCTATTCTTCCGCGCTCGGCCCCAGTGACAACCAGGCGATCCTCGAACGGATAATCCCGCACCAAGTCCAGCACGTGCCCGAGAATCGGCCTGGCCCTGAAAAATGTCAGCAGCTTGTGCCCATCCTCGAAACGGGAGGATCGCCCGGCCGCCAGAATGATCGCGCCGAGCCTCACGCTTCTTCCCCTGCGCGCGGCTGCGGTCGCGAGATGATCTCCATGAGAAGCCCGCCGACGCCCATCGCGCGGATATCCCGCGCCGTTACCGGCAGATCGGCGAAAAGCCGCTCCAGCACCCAATCGAAGCCATTCTCCGCCGGGGAGCGCGCACAGCCCGGCGCACCGAGCGCGGGCTTGCCCGCCCATTCCGCGACAAGCAGCAGGTTGCCGGGATCGACCGGCATGCCCAAATGGATCACGCGTCCGCCGATCGCCTCCATCGCGGCGGGGATGACGTCGCGCCGGTCGGAAATCGCGGCGGCGCCGAAGACGATGAGGATGTCCAGTGCTTTCGGATCAAGCGCTTGCAGCGCTTTCGCCAGCGTATCCCGCCGATGAGGCAGGCGCTGCTCGAAGGCGATCTCGCCGCCCAGGGAAGCCACCCGTTCGGCTGTGACGCGGGCCGTCTTGTTCAGCACTGACGGCTTCATCTCCGACGTGGCGAGCAGGATCAGACCCACCCGCTTCGGCCGGAACGCCGCCACGCGTAGGGGCGGCTTCGCGAGCGCCTTGCGCCCCGCTTCCACCACCGCGCCGGGCAAGGCAAAGGGGATGATCTTGACCGTTCCGACCATCTCGTCCGCCTTCACGCGGCGATAGGGCGGCAAGGTCGCGAGCGTCAGCCCCTCATCGAGCGCGTTGAAGGCATGGATGGCGGCCTCGTCGAGCACGAGAACGCCATTGGCCTCGGAGAACAGGTTCACGCGGCCCGTGAAGGCCTCGGCACACCGGATTCCCGGCCCGGCGGCAAGGCTCGCAAGCAGCCGCGCGGCCTCATCCTCCGCCACATCACCGGGCGAGAGCCGCGCGATGGTGACCTCATCCACGCCCGCCAGGGCGAGACCTTGGCAATCTTCCGTGCTCAGCACATGGCCCTTCGCAAGCACCTTTTCCGCAGCCCTGACCCTGTGGGCGAGCACGCCGCCCTCAGCATCAGCGACGGGGACGGTGCCGAAAAACATCAGGCGGCCCGGCGCTTCGCGCGCATGGCGGAGACAATCTCCGCAAGGATGGAGACCGCGATTTCCGGCGGGCTGACCGCGCCGATATCGAGGCCGATCGGCGCATGGATGCGCGCGATCTCATCAGCGGTAAACCCTTGCGATTGCAGCCGTTCCACGCGCTTCGCATGGGTCTTCCGGCTGCCGAGCGCGCCGATGTAGAAGCATCGCGCGCGCAAGGCCGCGATCAGGCCGGGATCGTCGATCTTGGGGTCATGCGTCAGCGCGACGAAAGCCGTGTAGCGATCCGGCTTCACGCGCGAGAAGGCCTGATCCGGCCATTCCGCGAGGAGCATCACGTTGGGGAAGCGCTCGGGCGTGGCGAAAGCCGTGCGCGGATCGATGATCGCGCAATCGAGCCCCGCGAGACGCGCCATTTCGGCCAGCGCCTGACTGATATGCACCGCGCCCGTGACGATGAGCTTCACGGGCGGAAGGTGAACGTTGAGAAAGAATCGACGATCCCCGACCTCAACGAGGCCGCTTCGACCGGTGCGGAAAGCCTCCGAAAGCTGTTCCGCGTAGAATTGGCTGCTGATGTCTTCCGGCGAGAGGACCACCACCCGATCGCCCGGCTCAAGCCCGGCCTCAAGCGCCGTCACAACGGCCACCGGCTCGCGATTGGCAATCCGCCGGTTGAGTTCAACGAGATCGTCGAGATTCACGTCAGCGGCTCCACCCGCACGGCGATTTTTCCGCCGCAGGAGAGGCCCACGCGCCAAGCCGTTTCATCCGCCACGCCGAATTCGAGATTGCGGGGCTGGCCGCTTTCGATCACCTCCAGTGCTTCCGCCACCACCGCGCCCTCGACGCAGCCGCCGGAGACGGACCCTTCGAAATTGCCTTCCGAGTCAATCACGAGGTGCGAACCCACAGGGCGCGGCGCGGAGCCCCAGGTCTCGATGACCGTCGCAATCGCCACACCGCGCCCCGCCTTGGCCCAAGCCTCGGCACGCGCCAGCAATTCGGAATCGTTCAGGGTCAGGTCCTTGAGGGTCATGCTGCACCTCTTTTCAGAAAATGTCGCGGGTCCGCTTCCGCACTGCGCGAGACGGAGAGCGCCTCACAGAGATCGCCCATCGCGGCGAGATTATGAAGCGTGCGGAACTCGTCAACCGCCGGCAGCATGGCGCGGATGCCCGCGGCTTTCGCCTCGAAGCCATCGAACCGGAGCAGCGGGTTGAGCCAGATCAGCCGCCGCGACAGGCGGTGCAGCCGGCTCATCTCGCGCGCGAGTTCGTCCGTGCCCTCGCGTTCGAGGCCATCGGTGATGAGCAGAACGATCGGCCCGCCCGCCATCACCCGGCGGGCATGGAGACGGTTGAATTCGTGCAAGGCCTGGCCGATCCGCGTGCCGCCATCCCAGTCGCGCACCATTTTCGAAGCGCCGGCAAGGGCGAGTTCCGGGTCGCGCGTGGTGCGCAGGGCGCGGGTGATGTTGGTGAGTTCGGTCGCGAAAGTGAAGGCATGCACGCGCCGGCCAGTTTCCGCCAAAGCATGCAGGAAATGCAGGAAAATCCGCGAATACTGGCTCATGGAGCCCGAAATATCGCAGATTGCGACCAGCGGCGGCATCTCCTCGCGGCGCTGCCGGCGCTCCAGCGAAAGCCCCGACCCGCCGCCGCGCATCGAGGCGCGCAAGGATGCCCGCATATCCAGCGAAGGGCCGCGCGGATGCGCGATGAAGCGCCGTGTCTTCACGGTGTGCAGCGGCAGGGTGAGCCGCGCGATCTGGCGCTTCGCCTCGGCGATTTCGGCGCTCGTCATGCCCTCGAAATCGCGCTGGCGGAACACTTCAATGTCGGAAACGGTGAGGCGGGAATCGAGATCGAGTTCTTCCTTTGGCTTCGCATCCGCCGGGGGTTCGCGTTGCTCGTACATCGCATCGGCAAGGCGGCGGAGCGTGTTCCTGCGCTTGTCCTCGGGGTTGGTCGGCGCGATGGGCATCAGCACGGATATCATCTTCTCGACAAGCGCCCGCCTGCGCCAGAAGAGCCGGAAGGCCTGATCGAACAGCTCCGCATCGGGCCGGCGCTTCACGAAAACGCTCTCGAGCGCCGCGCGGAACTCCTCGCGATGCCCCAGGCCGATGGCCTCGACGGCGGAGACGGCATCCAGCGCCGTGCCCGGCCCCACCTTCATGCCGGCGGCACGCAATGTCCTGGCAAAAAACACAATGTTTTTTGCCAGGTTCCCGCCAATGGGCGTTTCAGGCGCGCGCGCCACGACGCACCTCGACCGCGTAGCCGCGCGGGCCCTTCAGCGAGACGATTGAATCGCCCGGGCCAATCTCGCCGAGTTCCTGCTCGCGATCCGGCAGGATGGCGGTCGCCTTGCCGCCGGTGAAGACGATCACCTGATCCCCCTGCCGGAGCGCGGCCTCGGCCCAGCGGCGCAGGTTCCTGAGGTAAGGCTCCTGCCGCCAGTTGCCGGGGAAACCGGGATCGACCGTCACCGCGAGGCTGTTCGTGCCGGGATAGATGGAAAGCACGAATTTCGAGAGTTCCGGCTTCCATTCCGGGCCGAGATCGGGGTTTTCGAGCCATTGGCAATCAAAGGCGCGACAAAGCTGGGGCCGCGTCTCGTGGATGCCGCAGCCCCGGCCCTGCACCACATGCGGGCACCATTTGCCCGCCGGCTTTTCGAGCGGCGGCACGGGAAACAGCTTGCAGCAAAGCGTGCAGGTTCCGCAGGTTTTCGGGGTCATAAAGCCTTTCCCGTCATTTCACGCTCTTGATCTCATCGAGGATCTGCTTGGCGAGCCCCGTCTGCATGCGCTGGATGTCATCCTGCACTTTCAGCAGCGCGCCGAGGGTATCCGACACGATCTCGGGGTCGAGCGCCACGGCATCGAGCTCCACGAGGGCGGTCGCCCAATCGAGCGTCTCGGCGACACCTGGCGCCTTGAAAAGTTCCTCCTGCCGAATCGCCTGCACGAAGGCAACGATCTGCTTCGAGAGCCGTGCCGGCACGCCCGGCACCTTCGCCGCGAGGATGGCCAGTTCGCGCTTCGCATCGGGGTAATCCACCCAATGGTAGAGGCAGCGGCGCTTCAGCGCATCATGCACCTCGCGCGTGCGGTTGGAGGTGAGGATGACGATGGGCGGCTTTTCCGCCTTCACCGTGCCGATCTCGGGGATGGTTGCCTGGAAATCCGAGAGGATTTCGAGGAGAAAAGCCTCGAAGGCGGCATCCGTGCGGTCGAGTTCGTCGATCAGCAGCACGGGCGGGCCGTCGGCATCGGGCTCCAAAGCCTGCAGCAGCGGGCGGCGCAGCAGGAAGCGGTTCGAGAAAACATCCGCCGCGAGGCGATCGCGATCCGTCTCGCCCGCGGCTTCGCCGAGGCGGATCGCCATCATCTGGCCGGCATAGTTCCATTCATAGAGGGCGGAAGCCGCATCGAGCCCCTCATAGCATTGCAGGCGGATGAGCTTGCGCCCCAAGCCGTTCGCCAGAACCTTCGCGATCTCGGTCTTGCCCACGCCGGCCTCGCCCTCGAGGAAGAGCGGCCGGCCCATGCGAAGCGCGAGGAAAATCACCGTCGCGAGCGCCGTGTCGCCCACATAATTCCGGCTCGCGAGCAGGGCCTTCGTCTCGGTAATGGAAGCGGGGGGAGCGATCATCAAAACGCTTTCGGCAGGAAGGAATACTGACAGGACATGTCAGCAAGGAAACGGTAGGACGAAAGGGCGCTTCGTTCCGCCAGCGCCCTCCCACGCGATCTGAACAGGATATCCACGATGAACACGAAAGAAACCGCCGAAGCCTTCACCGCTCTTCTCAAATCCGGGGATCATGAAGGCGCCGC
>JADCCH010000003.1 GCA_020252865.1 Methylobacterium sp. | reverse complement strand
TCGAACCGCTGGAAGCGCTGGTCGCGGCGGGCGAGACACAGGCGGAGCAGCTGCTCCGCCGCTACAGGCATGAATGGCACGGCTCGGTGGAACCGGTCTTCGAGGCCCTCGCCTATTGATTACTCCGCCGCCTGAAGCCGCGTCGCGGCCGCGCGTTCCAGTGAGAGGTTATCGAGGCTCTGGATGATGTGGTCTGCCAGAGCGTCGATTACATGGTCATGCCGCTTGGCATTGCGCAGCAGCGCGATCTTCACGGTGGGCAGCGGATCGAAGCCTTCCTGCTCCGTCAGCACGCGCATACCTGGTCGGATCGCGCTTTCCGGCAGAACACCCACCGCGAGCCCCGAGAGCACGGCCGCGCCGACGGCCGAGGAGTTCCAGCTCGTATAGAGCACGCGATGCGGCACGCCCCGCCCTTCCAGCCGCGCGACAGCCGACCGCCGCCAGGCGCAGGTATCGCGCCCGAGTGCCAGCGGCAGCGGCCGCGCCTCATGCACGCAATGGCGCTGCGAGGAAACCCAGAGGAGCTTCTCCTCGCGGATGATCTCGCCAATGTCGCGCTGTTTCGAATGGGTGATGATGGCGAGATCGATTTCGCAGGCCTGCATGTTCTCGACCAGAGCCGGGGTGGGCTCGCAGACCACCGCTACCTCGATGCCGGGATTGGAAGCGGTGAACCGCGCCATGATCTCCGGCAGGTAGCGCTCCGCATAGTCATCCGGCACGCCGAGCTTCACGCTGCCCGTGAGCTTCTCGCCGCGAAACGCGCTGATGACTTCATCGTTCAGGCGCAACATGCGATAGGCATAATCCAGCAGTTTTTCGCCATCGGGGGTGAGCTTTGCGGCGCGCCCTTCCTTGCCGAAGATCTCGCGACCAAGCCGCTCCTCCAGCTTGCGGATCTGCATCGAGACCGCGCTCTGGGTCTTGTGGACGATATCCGCCGCACGCGTGAAGGAGCCGGTTTCGGCAATGGCCACAAGCGTGCGCAGATGATCGTTATCGAGAACCGGCAGCATGTATCATCCCCCGTTTTCGGCCCGCCCGCGGCCCTTTGCGGCCAGGCTGGGCCGGAGATCCTAAGCCATCACTCATTCTGATGATTGCATCAGAAACATTCGTTTCTCTTATAAGGAGAGGTTTGGTAGGTCAAGAATGTTGCCGTAACGCGCGGCGATTCGATCCGGCGGTTTTCCGGACCCCTGGAGGTTCACCATGTCGCTCTTCCCTGGATTTCTTGTTCCGCTTGGCCTTTCGGCAGCGAAACGTATCCGCAAGTTCGTCGAGGTGATCCAGAATCGTCGCCAGCTGCGTGAGCTGTCCCATTGGGACCGTCATGCACTGAAGGATATCGGTCTCACGCCGTCTGATCTGGTGGGGGCACTCTCCCTTCCCTTCTACCGGGATCCCTCGGAGCAACTTGCTCAGATGTCCGGGCGCTCCCCCCGGCAGAGCATTGAGGATTGCCTCCGAGAGAAACACCAGGCGAACGTGAGCCAGGGTCGTATTGCCGGGCTGGCCCCACTCCCCTCCAACCGGCCCGCCCTGTCGGCGTAAACGGCAAAAATCCGGACGCGCCAGGCTTTCTCCCGAGCCTGGCGCTTCTTTTTCAAGGTTTCGATACGAAAGCCGCGGGTTCTTCCCCGCGCCTGTCCGTTACCGGCGGGTGACCTGCTGGAAAATCTGGGACAGCGCCTCCATCTGCGCGGTGTGCACCTCCTGCCCGGTCTGGAACATGCCCTTGAGCAGATCGAGGCCCGCCGCAACGGGGTCCTGCGGGTCTGGCAGCGGCTGGGGGGCACGCCCGCCGAAGAAGCCGCCGAAAAAGGTCTCCAGCATGTTGCCGGCCTGTTGCTGCGGTGTGGGCGCGGGCTGGCCGAACATGCCGCCAAGGACGCCGCCAAGGCCGCCATTCATCGCGCCCTTGAAGAGCCCGCCCATCACCATCGAGGCGATGACCGGGAGCATCTGCTGCATCATCTGGACCGGCAGGCCGGCAAATTGCGCGGCTTGCCGA
This sequence comes from Methylobacterium sp., assembly GCA_020252865.1. GTDB lineage: Bacteria > Pseudomonadota > Alphaproteobacteria > Rhizobiales > Beijerinckiaceae > Rhabdaerophilum. Next base: position 611 of record JADCCH010000003.1, on the reverse strand, counting down.
GCCACGGCCTGCGTGGTTTCCGGGTTGCCGAACATCGCGCCCAGCGCGTTCTGTCCCTCGTTCTCGAGAGAATCGGGAATGCCAGCCCCATCGGAATCGAAGAACTGTGCGCTGTTCCGCGCCTGCCCCAGCGAGGCCAGCATGTTCTGCCAGCCTTCCATGGTCTGGGTCTGCTGCTGCAGCCCCATCGAGAAAGCGGGGAGAAGCGCCTCGACCGCCTTCTGCGCCTGATCCGACCCGATGCCGAATTGTTTCGCGAGGTTCTGGTAGGCGTTGCCGCCCTGCGCGTTCTGCATGATTTCCAAAAGGTTCAGCATGGTCCAACTCCCCCGGCAACTGTTCGAGATCAGGTTAGGCGCATGCCGGTCCATGCGCAATGCGGCTCAGCGCTCATCCGGCGGGCGGCCCTGCGCCTCGATCCGCGCGATGGCGCGGAAGGCAGTAACAAGCCCCGCCGTACCGAAGGCAATAGACCCCAGCGCGACACCGATCATCGCGCCCTCGACGCCTCCGAAATGCGCGCCGAGCCAGGCGACGGGGATTGTGCCTGCCGTCGCGCGCCCCCAGTTGAAGGCCGTGGAATAGAGCGGAAAGCCCAGATTGTTGAAGGC
>JADCCH010000299.1 GCA_020252865.1 Methylobacterium sp. | reverse complement strand
GGCTCATGCGCTCCTGGATGAGGCGGCGGTCGGTTTCGATCTGTGTTTCGCCCGGGCCACCGAGAAAGCCGAAGCCGCCGCGCTGGCGTTCGAGATGGGTCCAGGAGCGCACGAGCCGCGACTTCTGGTAGGCGAGATGCGCCAGTTCAACCTGCAGCCGCCCCTCCTTCGTCGAGGCGCGGCGACCGAAGATTTCGAGAATGAGGCCGGTGCGGTCGATCACCTTGGCCTTGAAGGCCTGTTCGAGGTTGCGCTGCTGCACAGGTGAGAGCGCGCAATCCATCATCACAAGGCCAATCTCTTCGGCCGCGACGCGCCTTGCGATCTCATCGACCTTGCCGCCGCCGAGATAGGTTGCGGGCTTGATGAGGCGGATGGGCGCGACATCTGCGCCGATGATCGTGAGGTCGATGGCCTCCGTAAGGCCCACGGCCTCTTCCAGCCGCGCCCTGGCGCTGCGCAGGCCAGGAGCGGCGCGTGCGGCTTCCATGCCGGCTCGGGTCAGATAGGGTCCGATGACGAGCGTGCGCGTGGCGGTCGCGATGGCCTTCTCGGGCTCGAAGGCCGCCTTGCCCCTGGGCAGGGGCGAGCGACCGCCGGCCTTCCGGCCTGCAATTTCATCCATCTCGTCCGGTTCTTCAGTCACCGCGATAGCCCTGTTCCTCCGCGCCGGACCCGGCGGCTCGCGGCCGCTCCGGTCATTCCTCGTCGTTCGCGCCGGGAAGATGGATCGGCGAGACCGGCATGATGGTCGAGATCGCGTGCTTGTAGACGAGTTGCGATACGCCGTCACGCTTCAGCAAAACACAGAAGTTGTCGAACCAGGTCACCGCCCCCTGCAATTTGACCCCGTTGACCAGAAAAATCGTGACGGAAATCTTGTTCTTTCGAACATGATTGAGGAAGTTGTCCTGCAGGCTCAGCGTTCGCTCGGTCGCCATTTCTTACCCTCGTTGCGCCGCGCCACCCCTTCTCCCCCAGGGTCATGGAGCACGCTGAATAGCCTGCCTTTCGTCACGGCGATGCGCCGGATCATAGGTAGGGCTTCGCCCGTGCGCAAGTGCAGCATTTCAGCAAGAAATAAGATTAAGAGAATCTATCAAGCCATTTAAACACCGAGAGATTTCAGCTTTCGATGCAGGGCCGAGCGTTCCATGCCCACAAATTCCGCCGTGCGTGAAATATTGCCTCCGAAACGATTGATCTGCGCGATCAGATACTCCCGCTCGAAAATCTCGCGAGCCTCGCGCAGCGCAAGCGAGAGGAGTTTCTCCGCCCCCGCTCCGTTCGGCATCGGCGGCAGGGACGCACCGACATCCTGGGGCAGCATGTCGGCGGTCACCTCCTGATTGGGATCGCCCGCGGCGAGGATCATCAGCCGCTCGACATTATTGCGCAGCTGGCGGATATTGCCTGGCCAGTCATGGGTTTGCAGCACGGCCATGGCATCGGCCGCGATGCGCCGCCTGGGCAAGCCCGAGGCCACGGCGATCTGCTGCATGAAGTGGTCGATGAGGCCCGGTATGTCCTCGCGCCGCTCGGCCAGCCCGGGCACGCGGATCGGCACCACATTGAGGCGGTGATAAAGGTCCTCTCGGAAATTTCCGATCGCGATCTCCGCCGGCAGGTCGCGGGCCGTGGAAGCGACGATGCGCACATCGACCGCTACGCGGGTGGAGCCGCCGACGCGCTGGAAGTTCTGGTCCACCAGCACGCGCAGGATCTTGCTTTGCGTCTCCTTGGGCATGTCGGCGACTTCATCGATGAAGAGCATGCCGCCATGCGCTTCCTCGAGCGCGCCGACGCGCCGCGTCCTGCCCTTCTGCGCCTCGATGCCGAACAGCGCTTCCTCCATGCGCTCGGGCGTGATAGTTGCGGCATTGATCACCACGAACGGCCCGCTCGCGCGGCTCGACAGCGCGTGGATGGTCCGCGCCGCAAGCTCCTTGCCCGAACCGGACGGGCCGGTGATCAGGATGCGCGCGTTGGTCGGGGCCACGCGCTCGATCTGCTGGCGCAATTGCGAGAGCCCGCTCGACTGGCCGATCATGCGATCGGGTTCACCGGAGCGGGCCTTCAAGTCCCTGATCTCGCGCTTGAGCGCCAGCGCCTCCAGCGCCCGCTCCGCCACGAGCACCAGCCGGTCGGCCTTGAAGGGCTTCTCGATGAAATCATAGGCGCCCTTCTTGATGGCGGAGACGGCGGTCTCGATGTTGCCATGGCCCGAGATCATCACGATCGGGATTTCCGGATGCAGTTCCTTGATGTTTTCGAGGAGTTGCAGGCCGTCGAGCCGGCTGCCCTGCAGCCAGATATCGAGAAAGATGAGATGTGGCCGGCGCTGTTCGATCTGCGCCAGTGCATCATCCGAGGAGCGCGCGGTGCGGGTGCGATAGCCCTCGTCATCCAGTATTCCCGCGACCAATTCGCGGATATCGGCTTCGTCATCGACAATCAGGATGTCGCTCGACATGGCTCAGCCCCCATGAACTCAACCCGCCAGAGCGGCGCTTTTCGCGCCGATCGGGGGCAAATGGATGCGGACAAGGGCGCCGGGCGGCTGGGTGCCGTCGGCTTCCGCGGGTGGATCGAGCCGCGACAGCGTCCCGCCATGATCCTCGAAAATCTTCGCGACGATCGGCAGGCCGAGGCCGGTGCCGCCTTCGCGGGTGGTGACATAAGGTTCCAGCAATTGCTGGCGGTTTTCCCTGGGGAACCCCTTGCCGTTATCGCGGATATCGAGCGGAATCCCCTCCTCGCCGAGGTCGGCGAGCGAGACGGTGACGCGGCCCTCCCCCGCCTGCCCGGCGGGACTTTCGGCGATGGCCTCGCAGGCATTCTTCATCAGGTTCTGCACGGCCTGCGCGATGAGGCGGCGGTCGATCAGCGCCCTCACAGGCTCCGCCGGCAGGTCTTCCTCGATCGCGACGCTCGGGTTTCCCACGCGCATCATGAAGGCCACCTCGCGCAAGACCTCGCCGAGGTCATCCGCGACGGGCTGCGGTTTCGGCATGCGGGCGAAGGAGGAAAACTCGTCCACCATCCGCTTGATGTCCTCGACCTGCCGCACAATCGTGTCC
>JADCCH010000298.1 GCA_020252865.1 Methylobacterium sp. | reverse complement strand
ATGGCCTTGCCGATGGCCTGTCCCGTTGGATCGAGGCCAGCGCCGGCCCGGTCTAGAGCATTTTCCGACCAGGGGGATGCCGGTAGATTGAAGAAAATGCGTGAAATGACAAGAAATGAGAGCGGGCGGCCTCGTTCAATCGGATCGGAATCCGGTCGAGTGTCACGACCCTAGACCTTCCTCGCCCGCATCCGCGCGTGAAGGTCGCGCAGGAAGGGGATGGTCTCGAACTGGTCGGGCTGCACGGAATCCCAATCCACCCCCGCCGGGCGCGGGGCCTCGTTGCCGGTGCGGATGAGTTCGCTCTCCGTCGCGATGAAGTCGAGCGGGCTGTCATGCGCCTGCATCACCACGCGCGGCTCGGCGACGAGCTGGCTCGAATGGATGGTCGTGGCCATGGGCGTGCCGGGGCGGATGATGCCGAGTTCGCGGAAAATGCCGGTTTCAAGGTCGGCGAAGCCCGCGCCCTTCCCCGTCCGCCCGCCCGACCGCGTGACCGCGACCGACCCGACCACGCAGAAATCCAGCGGCTCCACCGCCTCGAAATCGATGCGCTCGCCATGCATCATGTAGCCTTCGGAGGTCGCGGCGAGTTCGAAGCTCACGCCCTTCTCGCGCAGCCTTGCGGAGTCGATCCGCAGATACGGAAAACCTTCGGTGAGATAGGGCACGGGCGCATAGAGCACCTTGCCATCGAGCAGCGCCCGCAGGCGCACGGGGATCTGCGGCGGATCGGGGTTGCATTTCACCGTTCGCGCGGCCTGCCATTCCGGCGTCTGCGCGAGACGCCAGGCCGCGAGATCCGCGCCGACGAAATTCGGGATGGCGCTCCAGACCGGGCCGATGCCGAAGCCGCTCCGCTCCAGCCCTTGCCAGACATCCTCGCGCACGCGATCCTTCGTCTCGTTGCGCCCCGCCCAGCGGCCCTTGCGATCATCCGTCATGCCAGTGCTGCCTCGAAATCCGCGAGTTTCGCCGTCCAGCCGACAATGCCGCCCTGCGCGCGGATCATCGCAAGCGTCGCGGCCTTGAAGGCGGGGAAATAGCTTTCGGTCGCCTCCTCGATCAGCAGGCATTCATGGCCGCGATCATTCGCCTCGCGCATGGAGGTCTGCACGCAAACCTCGGTTGTCACGCCGGCGAAGACGAGATGCGAGATGCCCCTTGCCTCCAGCATGGCTTGAAGATCGGTGCGGTGGAAGGCGCCCTTCCCCGGCTTGTCGATCTCGATCTCGCCGGGAATGGGCGCGCATTCCGGCAGGATGGCGTTGCCCGCCTCCCCCTGCACGAGAATGCGCCCCATCGGGCCTTGATCCCCGATCCGCAGCCCCGGCGCGCCGCGCGAGAGCTTCGCGGGCGGGCAATCCGAAAGGTCGGGCCGGTGCGATTCCCGCGTGTGGATCACCGGCCAGCCCCTCGCGCGGAACAGGGCGAGCAGCCGCGCGACCGGCGCGATGGCGGGCCGCAGGGTCGAGACGTCGTTGCCAAGCGCCTCGCCGAACCCGCCGGGCTCGAGGAAATCGCGCTGCATGTCGATCACGATCAGCGCGGTGCGGCCCGGCGCCAGCGGGAAGGGGCCGGGCTCGGCGGGGATGGAAATCGCGGCCATCAATGCCCTCCCCCGGCCATATGCGCGCCGATGGTCGCGCGGTCGGTCTTCCCGATCTCCTCGACATAGGTGATCTGCCCGCCGGACATCACCGCCACGCGATCCGAGAGCGAGAGGATTTCGTCCAGGTCCTCCGAGACGAGCAACACGGCGGCACCCCGGTTGCGCTGATCCATGATCTGCGCGCGGATTTCCGCAGCTGAGGCGAAATCGAGCCCGAAGCAGGGGTTTGCAACGATCAGCACCTCGACATCTCCCGAGAGTTCGCGTGCGAGCACGCTGCGCTGCACATTGCCGCCCGAGAGCGCCGCGATGGGCGCATCGGGCGAGGGCGTCTTCACGCGGTATTTCGCGATGAGTTCTTCCGCCTGCTTCCGCATGGGCGCGGGCGACAGCCAGTATTTCAGCGAGGCGATGGGCGGGCGATCAAACGAGCGGAAGGCCATGTTCTCCGCCACCGACATTTTCGGCACGGTGGCGTTCTTCAGCGGTTCCTCCGGCAGGCCGAACACTTTCAGGCGCGCCATGCTCGCGCGGTTCGGCAGGTAATCCTGGCCATGGACCGCGAGCTGGCCCAGCCGCATGGGGCGCTGGCCGGAGAGCACCTCCACCAGCGCGCCCTGGCCATTGCCGGAGACGCCGGCAATGCCCACGATCTCGCCGGCGCGGATCTTCAGGTTGATCGCCTCGAGGGCCGGGCGGCCGTCATCGGCATCCGCGAAGACCCCGGCAATGTCGAGCGCCACGGGCTTTTTCTCATGCGCCACGCGGTCGGCACGCTCGCGGATGGGTGTGTCGCCGATCATCATCGCGGCCATGCTCTCCACCGGGGTTTCCTTCACCACGCCCCTTCCGGCGAAGGCGCCCTTGCGCAGAACCGTCAGATCATCGGCGAAGGCCGTGACCTCGCGGAACTTGTGGGTGATCATCAGCACGGTCACCTCGCCGCGCCGGGTCATGTCGCGCAGCAGGCCGAGCACCTCATCCGCCTCGCCCGGGGTGAGCACGGAGGTCGGCTCGTCGAGGATGATGAAACGCTGGTCGAGATAGAGCTGCTTCAGGATTTCGAGCTTCTGCTTCTCGCCCGCCGAGAGCAGTGACACGGGCCGGTCGAGCGGCGCGCGGAACGGCATGCGATCGAGGAAGGCCTCGAGCGCGCGATTTTCTTCCGCCCAGTGGATGATGGTCCGGCCATGCGGGCGCGAGACCACGAGGTTTTCGGCACCCGTGAGCGAAGGCACCAGCGTGAAATGCTGGTAGACCATGCCTATCCCTGCTTCCGCCGCTTCCTTCGGGTTGCGGATGGCGCGTTCCATGCCATCCACCAGCACCTGCCCGGCATCGGGCTGGTAGAAGCCCATGATGCATTTGACGAGCGTGGATTTGCCCGCGCCATTCTCGCCGAGCAGCGCATGGAAGGAGCCCGCCCGCACCTTCAGCGACACATCATCGAGCGCCACCAGCGCGCCGAACACCTTGCGCATGGCGATGGCTTCGAGGCCGATGGCGCGGCGGGCGGGCCCGGCGATCATGGCAGGCCCGCGATCAGCATGGCGGAATTCGCCACGGCACCGAACACGCCGCCCTGCATCGTCACCATCTTGATCGCGGCCTCGTGGTTGCCCTTGTCGGTTGCGCCGCAGCAATCTTCCAGCAGCAGGCATTCGAAGCCGCGATCATTCGCCTCGCGCATGGTGGTGTGCACGCAGACATCCGTGGTGATGCCGGTGAGGATGATGTTCCGGATGCCGCGCTGGCGCAGGATCATTTCAAGGTCGGTCGCGCAGAAGGAGCCCTTGCCCGGCTTGTCGATGATGGTCTCGCCCGGCAGCGGCGCGAGTTCCTCGATGATCTCCCAGCCCGGTTCGCCGCGCACGAGGATCTTCCCGCACGGGCCGGGATCGCCGATGCCGGCACCGATGCGCTGCGAGCGCCAGCGCTTGTTCACCGGCAGATCGGAAAGATCGGGCCGGTGCCCCTCGCGGGTATGGATGATCCAATAGCCCCTGGCGCGCATGGCTTCGAGCACGCGGCGGATGGGCTCGATCGGCGCGCGGGTGAGCGAAAGGTCATAGCCCATCGCATCGACATAGCCGCCCTTGCCGCAGAAATCGGTCTGCATGTCGATCACGATCAGCGCCGTATTCGCGGGGCTGAAGGCACCGTCATACGGCCAGGGATAGGGGTTGGCGGGGAGCGTCGGCATGGCGTCTTTCCTCACCGCGTGAGTGCCAATTCGCCCGGCGCATCCCGCAGCGCCTTCTTCGAGCCGGCCGAGCCGATCATCAGGAAAAGCGTGAGGATGTAGGGAGCGGCGTTGAAGAAATAATAGCCCTGCGTGATGCCGATGGCCTGCAGCGAAGGGCCGAGCGACCCCGCAGCACCGAAGAGCATCGCGGCGTAAAGGCAGCGGATGGGGTCCCAGCGCGCGAAGATCACCAGGGCCACGGCCATCAGCCCCTGCCCCGAGGAGAGGCCCTCGTTCCAGCTTCCGGGATAGTAGAGCGAGAGGAACGCCCCGCCGATGCCCGCGAGGAAGCCGCCGGCGGCGGTCGCCATCAGGCGGATCAGCATCACGGGATGGCCCAACGCGCGCGCGGCCGCCTCGCTGTCGCCCGTGACACGCAGGATGAGGCCGGGCCGCGTGTTCTTCAGCGCCCAGGCGAGGAAGAACGCGAGCGCAATCCCGATGAGGAAGAGCGGGTTGATCTCAAGGGCCCGCTCGATCTGCGGGTTGCTGCTCCAGAAGCCGAGCGGAATCGAGCCCAGGCGTGGCGCGGTGGGCTGGATATAGGCCTTGCCGAGAAAGAACGCGATGCCGAGGCCGAACAGCATCAGCGCGATGCCCACGGCGATGTCGTTCACCCTCGGCAGCCGGCAGATCAGCGCGTGGAGCGTGCCCATCATCATCCCCGCGAAGCCCGCCACGAGCAGGCCCAGCCAGGGCGAACCCGTATGATAGGAGATCGCATAGCCGCTCATCGCGCCGAGCACGAGCGTGCCTTCGAGGCCGAGATTGATGCGGCCCGAACGCTCCGTCAGCATCTCGCCCAGCGCCACGAACAGGAAGGGCGTCGAGACGCGGATCGCGCCGCCGATCATCGCCGCGAGAACCGTCACGAGGGCCGATGAGCCATCCATCAGGTGCGCTCCGTCCGGGCCGCGGGGTTGAAGAGGCGGAAGCGGCCATAGAGCGTTTCGCTCGCGAGCAGCACGAGGAAGGTCATGCCCTGCAGAAGCAGCACGCTCGCATCGGGAAGGCCCATGCGGCGCTGGATGATGCCGCCCGCCGCCGCGATGCCGCCGAACAATATCGCCACCGGAATGATCGCCAGCGGGTTATGCCGCGCGAGAAACGCCACGAGAATGCCGGTGAAGCCGTAGCCGGCGGCCAGCGAGGCATTGGCCTTGCCATGCACGGCCGCCACCTCGAAATAGCCCGCGAGACCGGCGCAGAGCCCCGCGATCATCGAGGCGCTGACGATCAGCTTCCCCACCGGCAGGCCCTGCGCGAGCGCGGCGCGCGCATTGCCCCCGGCGATGCGGCAGGCAAAGCCATAGGTCGTGCGCTGCATCAGCACATGGAGCAGGATGCAGGCGAGCACCGCGACCGCAAGGCCCCAATGCACATCGATGCCCGGCATCTTGCCGATCATCGCCTCGCTGCCGATCGCCCTGGTCGAGGGCTTGTTCGGGTCGGCGGGGTCGCGCAGCGCGCCTTCGACGAAAAAGTTCATGATCGCGATGGCGATGTAGGAAAGCAGCAGGGTCGAGATCGTCTCGTTCACGCCGCGATGATGGCGCAGGCCGCCCGCGATCCCGATCCAGATCGCGCCGATGCCCATCGCGGCGATCAGCATCAGCGCATGCATCAGCACCGGATTCGTGGTGCCGATCAGCGGCACGGCGATGGCGGCCGCCGCGAACCCGCCGAGCACGAGCGCCCCCTCCCCGCCGATCATCGTGAGGCCGAGCCGCGCGGGAATCGCCACCGCCAGGGCCATCAGCATCAGCGGGGCGGCGCGCAGCAGGGTGTTCGACCACGAGAACGGCGTGCCGAACCCGCCGAGCCAGATAAGGCTGTAGAACTGGACCGGCGATTTCCCGAGGATCAGCAGGAAGATCGAGAACAAGCCGGCCGAAATCACCAGCGCCAGCATCGGGATCGCCACGGCCTCCGCCCCGCGCTGGAGTCGCGCGAGGCGCTCGCGGCCGATGCGGCCTGCCGCGGCAGGGCCGGCGGGGATGGAAACGGGCTGGTTCATGGCGATCGACCCCGCAACGGGCGCGGTCCTGCGCCCCGATCAGGTGATGGAGCCGACCACCCCCTCCGCGAGGAAGTTCATGCCGTCGAGCACGCGATCGAAATTGTCGTAGCTCGCATTGGGCAGCACCACATTGCCCTTGTTGTCCTTCACCGGGCCCCGGATGATCGGCTTGTTGGCCTTGAGATCGGCGATCGCCGCCTCGGCTGCCTTGCGCGCCGGCTCCTCGGCGCCGGCCCCGAAGGCGGTGTTGCGCACCATGTCCTTGTCATAGCCGCCGAACACCATGTTCGGCACCGGCTGGCCCTTGGCGATCGCCTCGGCGAAGATCCTGTAGATCGTCTCCCACTTGTATTCCGCGCCGGTGATGAAGCCCTTCGGTGCCAGCGGCGCCTGGCTCGCATTGTGGCCCAGCGACCTGATGCCCCGGCGCTCGGCGGTCTCGATCACGACCTTCGGGCTGTCGACATGGCAGGTCAGGATGTCGCAGCCCGCGCCGATCAGCGCATTCGCGGCTTCCGCCTCGCGCACGGGCAGGGCCCAATCCCCGGTGAAGATCACCTGCAGCGTGGCGTTCGGGTTCACCGAGCGCGCGCCCCAGAGCACCGAGTTGATGTTGCGCAGCACGCTGGAAATCGGCTTTGCGGCCACGAAGCCGATCTTGTTGGTCCGGGTGGAGAGGCCCGCCGCGACGCCGTTCACATAATGCGCCTGATCGAGATAGCCGAAATAGCTGCCGGCATTGTCCGGGTGCTTGCCCTTCTCCCAGAGCGGGGCGGCATGGCGCAAAGTGACCTTCGGATACTTCTTCGCCACATCCACCATGAAGGGGTTGAAATAGCCGAAGGAGGTCGCGAGAATCAGGTTCGCGCCTTCGAGATTGATCATGGATTCCATGGATTTCGCCACGGCGGCCGTTTCCGGCACATTCTCTTCCTCGATGATCTTCACGCCCGGCGTGGCCTTGAGCACGCCGATGGAGACTGCATGCGCCTGGTTCCAGCCGAAATCATCCTTCGGGCCGACATAGACGATGCCGATCGTCACGCCCGATTGGGCCCGTGCGAGGTTGGGGAAACCAAGGGCAGCGGCGGCCGTGCCCGCGGCGGCGCCTTGCAGGAATGAGCGGCGGGAAAAGCAATCGAACGGCATGGCCATGGCTCCCTGGAGCGGATCGCCAGCGCCAGCGGCTGGCTTGTCCGGCATCTGAAGCAACGGTTGTGCCAGCCGCTTTCCCGCCCCGTGAAGGCTGTGTTCGCCGGGCCTGCATGCGGCGCCACGAAGCGAATTCGCCCCGCCGCCTTGCCTGCAATTTGGCGAGGCCTGCCTATCGCAGCGCGCCGTTGCACAATTGATGAGCAGGTCCGGCCGGGCCGGACTCAGGCCGCGCTGACCTCAGACCGCGACCTTGCGCGCCGGCCTTCCCTGACGCCAGACGAGAAACCGCAGATAGGCGCGTTCCAGCAGCGCGAGCACGAGGGGAATGCGCGCCATCTGCCCCAGCGGCCAGAAAAGCGGCACGTGCCGCCACATCAGCGCGAAGGCCGCAGCACCCGAATGCAATTGCCCCTCGGCATCCCGCGCATGGAAGCGGGCGAGCAGCAGGGCGGGGTCGATCGGGCAGGCGGCATCGGGCGCGTGAAGATCGATGAAGGCGATGTTCCCGCGCCAATCCAGCGCGCGCATCACCCGGATTTCCCGCGCGCAGATCGGGCAGGCGGAATCGAACCAGACCGTGACGGGCCGCCCGCTCATCGGTGGGCAGACGCGCGGCGCGCATCGCGCGTGAAGAGATCGGGCTGCATCGCCTCCGCGCCGATCCCCATCTTCCCGACGAGATCGGGGATGCGCTCGCGCAGGCCGAAAAAGCCCTTCATGGCATGCGGCCAGATGAGCGCATCCTCGCTGCGGCGGATTTCGGTGAGCGCGATGCCGGCCCGGGCGAGAGCCGGGCGCAGGCGGGCGAGTTCCTCGCCCATCGGCCCCACCGGCGCATAGGCGGTAAGGATGCGCTCCACCCCCAGCGCGCGGCAGCGCCGGGCGAGGTCATCCGCCCGCAGCGCCTGCAGAGGCTCCGCCCCCGCGCCGAAATGGGCGCTGGCGCGGCTCGTGGCATCGGCCATCGCGCCTTCCGCGAAGGCGAGGGCCAGATCCGAAACCGCGAAAGCCGATCGCGCGGCGGTCGCATGGCAGGCGAAGATGCCACGGATCTCGGCCGAGGCGAGCGGCAGGCTCTCGGGGTGGAGGTCTTCCTCGGTCAGCAGCAGCAGGGCGGGGCCGGCGGGCGCGGCATCATCCGCCGGGCGCGCGGGTTGCGCGGCGGGCAGGGGCGGCTCTTCGAGCGCGATGGCCTCGCGCGCCAGCCCCTTGGGGCGGAAGCGCCCGCCCGTATGCTCGGCGATGTTGTCGGGCCGCGCGAGATAGGTCTTGCCGCGGGTGTGCAAGCCGCCCACCCAGCGCCAGGAGAGGGTATTGGAGGCAGGGTCGCCGTCAATGAAATGCCGGAAAGTGAAATCCGCGCCGAGTTCCCAGGGCAGGCGCAGCATGAAGATCCAGATCGAGGCCAGCCACATGCGCGTGTGGTTGTGGAGATAGCCGGTCTCGCGTAATTCCTCCACCCAGGCATCGAAGCAATCGATGCCCGTCCGGCCCTCCACCGCCTTGCGATAGGCGCGGGCGAAGCTGCCGCCCTCCTCGAGAGCGGCCTGCTGGCCGGACAAGGCCGCCTGATACCGGCTCCAGATTTCGGGGCGGGTTTCGAGATGGCCCTTGAAATAGCCGCGCCAGAACACCTCCTGCACGAATTTCTCGGCCGCCTCGAGGCTGTGGCGTTGCAGAACGCGGTCCAGCACCTCTCGCTCGGTCACGAGGCGATGGCGCAGATAGGGCGAGAGGATGGAGACATTCGCCCGGTCATCCGGCCCGTGATCCGAGTTGCGGCGATTGGCATAGGCGCGCCCCGCGGCCGGGAGAAATTCCGCGAGGCGCGCCAGGCCGGCGGCGCGCATGGGCAGGAAAAGGCGGGAAGAAGGAGGTTTGCTCATGTTCCGCCTACGCAAGGCGCGCGGCATCGGACCATGTTTCCCGCCCCCGGCACCAGGGCCGCGCGCTTCCGGCCGCACGCGGCGCTACCGCGCGGGGGTTCCCCCGCGTTAATTCCTTGTTAAACCTAAATTCCTTGCGATTGGCCCAGAATCGGGCGATCCTGGTCACGCTTGAAAGTGAGACTTCTGCTTTTTTCCGTGTCCAGAGGAATTCTTCCGTGGGCGAAGCCATCCATACCCTGATCGCAGGCCATGCCCGGGATCTTAGCGAGCGCCTTCACGCGCATCGCATGAAGCTGTTTCCGCCCACCGCCACGAAAACCCTTCGCAAATTCACCTCCGGCGAGGTCGCCCGGCTCATCGGCGTGAATGATGGCTATCTTCGCCACCTCTCGCTCGATGGCAAGGGCCCCTCTCCCGAGGTGACGCCTTCGGGCCGGCGGCTTTATTCCATCGAGGATATGCGCGCCCTGCGGGTGTTTCTCGATGGCGGCTCGGGCAAGTACATGCCCACGCGCCGGCCGGGTGAGCCGCTGCAGGTCATCGCGGTCGCGAATTTCAAGGGCGGCTCGGGCAAGACGACGACCGCCGCGCATCTCGCGCAATATCTCGCGCTGCATGGCTATCGCGTGCTGGCGGTGGATCTCGATCCGCAGGCCTCGCTCTCGGCCCTGCATGGCTACCAGCCGGAATTCGACATCGGCGAGAACCAGACGCTGTTCGGCGCCCTGCGCTATGACGCGGAGCGCCGCCCGCTCGAGGAGGTGATCCGCCCCACCTATTTTCCCGGCCTCGATCTTATCCCCGGCAATATCGAGTTGATGGAATATGAGCATGAAACGCCGCGCGCGATGCTGGCCCGGAAGAAGGGCGAAGGCTTCTTCTTCACCCGCATCGCCGAGGCGCTGGCGACGGTCGAGAGCCGCTACGATGTGGTGGTGATCGATTGCCCGCCCCAGCTCGGCTATCTCACGTTGTCGGCGCTCTGCGCGGCCAGCAGCGTGCTGGTGACCGTCCATCCGCAGATGCTCGATGTGATGTCGATGTGCCAGTTCCTGCTCATGACCAGCCAGCTGATGTCCGCCCTCGCGGATGCCGGTGCCCGGATGAGCTATGACTGGATGCGTTATCTCGTGACGCGCTACGAGCCCGGCGACGGGCCGCAGAACCAGATGGTCTCCTTCATGCGCTCGATGTTCGGCGAATATGTGCTGAACTACCCCATGCTGAAGAGCACGGCCATCGCCGATGCCGGCATCACCAAGCAGACGCTCTACGAGGTGTCGCGCGAGCAATTCACGCGGCAGACCTATGACCGCGCGATCGAAGCCCTCGACCAGGTGAATGGCGAGATCGAGGGGCTGATCCGCTCGACCTGGAGGCGTGATTGATGGCGCGAAAAAATCTGCTCGAAGGGTTGCTGGGCATGCCGGCCGATCGGCAACCGGGCGAAAAGTTGCCGGCCGGCAACTTTTCCGGCGCGGCCGTTCCTCCGGGGCCTGCCCCCTCCCCTGCTCCGCCGCCGCTTTCGCAATCCGGGGCCATCGGCTCGGTCACGCGTTCCATCGAGGCCTTGAAGAACGAGGCGCAGGAAGCGCGCGTGCTGCGCCAGCAGATGGAGGCCGGGCAGGCCGTGGTGGAGGTCGAGCCCTCGCGCATCGTCGCCTCGATGATCGCGGACCGCCTCGCGCAGGGTGGGGAAAGCCTGCAGGCCCTGGTGGAATCCATCCGCGAGAGCGGCCAGCAGGTGCCGGTGCTGCTCCGCCCGCATCCCGATGGCTCGGATCGCTATCAGGTCGCCTATGGCCACCGCCGCGTGCTCGCCGCGCGGGCCCTGGGGCGGCCGGTGCGGGCGGT